>JASIEW010000034.1 GCA_030045755.1 Nitrososphaerales archaeon | reverse complement strand
GGCAGCTCGACGACAAAGACGCAGTCAATCACGACGACCACCACGACTAGCACGACTGCTACTCAGTCGACGACCGTGACTGCGAACGTGATCTCGACCACAACGCAGGTGTTCAGCTCGCTGTCAACGGTCCTTTCGACGACCCCGATCTACACGACCAGTGTCGCGACCAGCGTCACGACGGCCGTGACCACGGCGATCAGCACTGTGACTTCGACCGCGGGCGGAGCGATAACTCAGATCGCCTCCGGATACAACCCGTGGCTGCTCGGCGGCTTGGTAGTCAGTCTGCTGCTCCTCCTGGCGCTCCTCGCGCTCCTGATGAGGAACAGGAAGAGAGAAGACGCATAGTCGCGTCTGAAAGCAAAGCCACCAGGACCTTGGGATCTTAGCTCAGTCTAAGTCGATGTGTTGAACTGAACTTAAGTCAGACACGTCTTCTCTAGGCCGTGTCAGGTGAAGGGTGAGCGACTTCGGTGTTTTCCAGCAGGAAGACGATCGGCTCCTTGAGCGCGCTGAAGAGGAGCGGGACCATCAGAAGGAACAGGACAGGCTGGAAAGCGAACGTGAGGCTCACTCCGTCATAGATCAAAGGGAGGGTCCCGCCGTTCGACGCTATCCATACGAAGAAGGCTGCGACTATGTAGCCTCCGGAGGTGAAGGGTATGGAGAGCGGGGAGCCGTCCGTGAGGGTCCCGAGCACTTGGAGCACGGTTATGATTATGCCGAACTCGTAGATGAAAGAGGACACCAGGAGCGGGCTCGTGGGATAGACGCTGGTCAAGGCCCCGCCGACCAGCGTGGGGATGAGGATGAAGATGAGCAGGTTGTACACCCCGACGCCCGCCGCCCTGAGCGCCCTGGTGCCCAGCCGGTCCATGTGAGCTATCATCTCATGCGCCTCCGAGGTTCACGTCGGAGCCGAGATTCGTGCTGACCTGCATCGTGGCGAACGGAATCAGGGCGAATGTGAAATTGCCGTTTACTTCCAGGCTCTCCTCACCCGATAGAAATCGAGTGTAATTGTCGACAACGAGGTGGAAGCCAAGCACTCCTTGGTCGCCCGGCTGGACTACCACGCTCCCGGGGAAACAGTCGACCCCCTCCTGGTTGTTGCCGCAGACAAAGCCCAGCCCGATCGGGAGGAGGCCGTTGTCGGTTATCGTCGCGTTGATGTACACCACGGCCGTCGACCCGCTGACGACCGTTCTCTCAGTCACCCCGGTCGCCGAACCGTTGGCTACCCCGACCACGGTGCCGAACTCAGAGTAGCCCGAGTAGGCCAGGGCCGCGATAGATATTATCGCGACGACGGCTATCGACAGGGACACCGCCCTCAGGGATCTGTTTAGGATGGAGCGTTCTTTGCTCAAGAGTCTTTGCTATCTTCTTCCTTCTTCGTCTCCTCTTCGGTTTCCTGCGTCATGATGCCCACCCCCTTGTCCACCTTGAAAGTCACCACGCCAACCCCTCTGTCGACCTTGACGAAGTCAATCCCCCTGAGCACCAGGATCGAACCCACCCATCCCATGATGCCGAGGAACAGCGCCTGCATGGCCGCCAGCAGGAGCATGCCCATAGAAGTGGAAAGGTCGCTGCTGGCCACCGCCCCGCTGTAGGACAGGAAGACCAGATACCCTGTGACGAAGGTGAAGAGCAGAAGCGCGAAGCCAAGGAAGGTGGAGCCGAGGCCGAGCATCCCCGTCGTCTTCATTGTCGTTTCATGGTCGACTCTCTATTTAACCATGAAAGACTCAAAATCCTACTTCTTGTGTAGAAAATTCCACCAGCCGAATGCGTCCGAGACTCGACTGAAATCCACGAGGCTCCGGCTCCGAGGACCATGACGAAGGATTACACTTTGACGACTGGTTTCCCGGTCCGGGAGTCGTACCAGGCTCTCCCCATCGCCTCTGAGTTCAAAGAGGCTCCGATGCGGCCCTTCTTGTCGACCGTGACTATACCGGCGGAGCCCTTCCCGCTGCTCTTGGTCATCAGTCTTATCGCCCTGTCCGCTGCGAGCTGCGCGTCTGAACCCTTCATGAGTTCACAGGCCCTCATGCAGAGGTTGTTCTTGATTATCTCCTCACCCGTACCGGTGGCACAAGCGGCGCCCAAGCTGGAGTCGGCGTACAGCCCTGCGCCGAGCACGGCCGAATCTCCGACCCTTCCTGGCAGCTTCATCCACATGCCTCCAGTGCTCACCGCTGCCGCGGGGACACCGTCCTGGTCTAGTGCCACGGCTCCGACCGTGTTGCCCTCCTGCATGCGTCGCCAGAGCTCGAAGTTGGCCCTACGGCCTCCGGATGTCTCCTTCATCGCTTCGAACTTCTTTCTCGACGCCTCGGAGGGCACCACGTCCTGGATCTCCAACCCGGCGGCCCTGGCCATGGCCCTGCCCCCCTCGCCCACGACGAGTATGTGAGAGGTGTTCAGCGCCACCCACCTAGCCAGAGCAACCGGGTGGTAGGTGCAGGTCACCGAGCCCACGCCTGCCCCTCGCTTCTGGTCGCCCCACATCACGGCCGCGTCCAGCTCGAGCGTGCCTGCGGCGGTCATGCACGACCCCCTCCCTGCGTTGAAGGCCCCGCACTCCTCCATGTACTGCACCGACGCCATGACGCCCTCGGTC
>JASIEW010000033.1 GCA_030045755.1 Nitrososphaerales archaeon | reverse complement strand
CCGGACAGGGACAGGTTCTTCCTCAGCAAGGGCCATGCGGCGCCGCTGCTCTACGCCGTCCTCGCGCAGGCCGGCTACTTCCCGGTCGAGGAGCTCATGTCTCTGAGGAAAATGGGATCGCGGCTGCAGGGCCACCCGTCTCTGAGCGTGCCGGGAATAGAAGCTCCCGCGGGCTCAGAGGGCATAGGCCTCTCGCTTGGAGTGGGAACGGCTCTCGCAGCAAAGCTGGACCACAAGTCGTACAGGACGTACGTCCTGATGGGGGACGGAGAGCAGCAGGAGGGCCAGATCTGGGAGGCAGCGATGGCGGCTTCGAAGTTCAGGCTCGACAACCTCACCGCGATAATCGACAGGAACGGCATCCAGCAGGACGGGCTCACCGAGCAGATAATGCCGCTGGAGCCTTTGGCGGCGAAGTGGAGGGCGTTCAACTGGAACGTCATAGAGGTGGACGGGTACGACCTGCTGCAGCTTCTGGACGGCTTCGACCTCGCCGCGAACACGCGCAACAGGCCGACCGTCATCGTGGCGCACACCGTGAAGGGAAAGGGGATCTCGTTCATGGAATGGTCTCCGCACTATCACGGCACCGCCCCTTCAAAGGAGAAGCTCTCGGACGTCCTGAGCGAACTGAAGTGATTCGTTGGCGCGCATCAAGATAGCACCGTCAATCTTGGCGTGGGACCTGGGCGACCTGGACGGAGCGATAGAAATCTGCGAGAGGGGGGGCGCGGACCAGGTCCACCTCGACGTGATCGACGGACACTTCGCGCCGAACATCACGTTCGGACCCGGGACCGTGAGGGCCCTGAGGAAGCGAAGCGACATGATGTTCGACACCCACCTCATGATAGAAGAGCCGGAGCGGTACGCGCAGAAGTTCATCGAGGCGGGGTCGGACCTTCTCTCCTTCCACGTCGAAGTCCTCTCGGGCGAGTCGTTCGACGCGCTTCACTCCATCGTAAAGCAAAGCGGGAAGAAGATGGGGCTGGCGATGAAGCCTGCGACCCAGCTCCCGAAGTGGGCTGCCGACCGCTTGGACAGGGTCGCTACTCTGGTCGTGATGACCGTGAACCCGGGCTTCAGCGGACAGACGATGGACATGTCGGTCATGCCCAAACTCGAGTCGCTGGCTCGCCAGATAAAGGACAGGGGGCTCCCGACGGACGTCGAGATTGACGGGGGAGTGGAACCGGAGAACGTCCAGGAAGTCGTTAAGAGGGGAGGGAACGTCCTCGTAGCCGGTGCAGGCGTCTACGCCAAGAAGGACCCCGTCGAGGCGATCGGGGTGCTGCGCGAGCGCGCGTTGAAGTCGGGAGGGACGGAGTAGTGCTGGAGAAGACGTCTGCGATGAGGGACGCATATGGAGAGGCGCTGCTGGAGCTGGGGGCGACCGACCGGAACGTCGTCGTCCTGGGCGCCGACACCACCGGGTCGATGAAGTCTGGCGTCTTCTCGTCCAAGTTTCCCGAGCGCATGTTCAACCTGGGCATCGCAGAGCAGAACCTGGTGTCGGTCGCCGCCGGGTTCGCCCTTGCGGGAAAGACCCCGTTCGCAGGAACCTACGCGATATTCGTGCCAGGGAAGTGCGTGGACCAGATCAGGAACAACATCGCATACCCTAACCTCAGCGTCAAGATCGTGTGCTCCCACGGAGGCATCTCAGTCGGACCCGACGGGGCCTCCCACCAGCAGATCGAGGACATAGCCATAATGCGGGCGATTCCGAAGATGAGGGTCGTAGTCCCGTCGGACGCTGTCTCCACAAGAGCGATAGTGAAGGCGGTCGCGGGAATCCCAGGCCCGTTCTACATCAGGCTCACGCGCCCGTCGACACCGGTGATATACGACGGCGGATTCGAATACAGGTTCGGGGAAGCGACCGTCGTCAGAGAGGGCGGCGACGTGGCGATCTTCGCCTGCGGAATAATGGTAGCCGAAGCGCTCAGGGCCTCGGAGTCGCTCAAGAAGAAGGGAGTGTCCGCGGCCGTGGTGGACCTCCATACGATCAAGCCCATAGACTCCAAGACGATAGTGGCGTTCGCCAAGAAGTGCGGCAGAGTCGTGACGGCCGAGGAGCACAACATCGTGGGAGGGATGGGGTCGGCGGTCGCCGAAGTGCTCGGGGAGGAGCACCCGGTGCCCATGAGGAGGGTCGGCGTGATGGACACGTTCGGCGAGAGCGGCGAAGCAGGCGAGCTCCTCAGGAAGTACGGGCTGACGGCCGCGCACATCGAGGAAGAAGCAGTCAAACTGACCTCGCCAACGAGGTAGACACAGGACGGGGAAATGCCCCGAAAGAAACCGAAAACTCGGCAAAAGTCCACTACGCTTAAATATACTTAGAAGGGGTCGAATTCTTGTAACGAGCGAATCTGCATGGCGAACAAAGCACACCTGAACCTGATAGTCACCGGCCACGTGGACCACGGAAAGAGCACGTCATTGGGTCACTTCCTGTTTGACCTCGGCGTCGTCGACCAAAGGATGATCGAGGAGTTCGCGAAGGAGTCTGAGAAGACTGGCGCCGGCGACTCGTTCAAGTACGCTTGGGTGTTGGACCAGCTCAAGGACGAAAGAGAGAGAGGAGTCACGATCGACCTCGCATTCCAGAGGTTCGAAACTCCGAAGTACTTCTACACGCTCATAGACGCTCCCGGCCACCGCGACTTCATCAAGAACATGATCACAGGCGCCTCAGAGGCTGACGCTGCCGTCCTCGTCGTATCGGCGAAGAAGGGAGAGTC
>JASIEW010000032.1 GCA_030045755.1 Nitrososphaerales archaeon | reverse complement strand
CCCATAGAACGCGCCCCACTGCCTCTTCGTTATCACGGTGTCATTGGCCTGAGGCGTCATCTCGGGTACAAACTCGGCCCAGTCAGGAGTCATGTTGGCAGGCCTCTGGAAGCTCTCGTCGCTTATGGTTTTCAGCATCGTTCCTGGTCCCATTGCCACGTGGACGAGGAAGACTGGCATGCCATTCCTTCTGAAGGCATCTGCAAGCTTTGCGGCGTTTGCAATCACATCCCTTGCAGAGTAAGGCTTCGCCTCCATCTGCGAGATTCCTTTCTGAAGGTCTATCACGACAAGCGCAGTCTTGGACTTGTTGATGTTCAGCGGTTCTGCCACGTTGCCCACAGATACGGACTGAAAATTTTACTTAAAGTCTTCGACGGGCGAGTTCTGGCGCGTCTTGGAGAGATGGCTCGTAGCGGTGCAAGCAGAGATGGCTCTGGCAATGCTGGAACTATCCCACAGCGGCACTGTGCGTGGAAGAAGCGCTATGCCCAACCGACAGCGGCCTCGGTAAGCCTCGGCTTAGTGCTCAGGAGTTTCGAAGTCCACACCCTCCAGCCTCCCAGAGGCGGCTAGCACAGAGAGGGCATCGGCTGTCACCCACTCGTTCATCTTACGCTTGCTCGTACCTCCCCAATCGACGTAGTCTGCACCAGGTTCGACTCCGTTCACATTGACCTTGTAGTAGCGTCGCTCAGCAGGCCATCCTCCATTAGGCAGACGCTTGCGCTCCAACAGGTCCAAGGCGTCTCTGCAACGGGGATCGCGGATTGAGCCAACGGATGCCATCGCCTTGAGGCCCCCCAGAAAGTCGTAGTGCCAGTAGAGCGGATAGTGCAGAGCCACGAACTCAGAGTTGATGATCCTGCCGTCAGAGATTCTCTTGAAAAGGCGACGGCTCAGGAATACCTCGCGTGCACGCTCCGAAGCCCTAGTAGCCTCTCCGTCCCTGTGGTTGCGACCATAAAGGTCGAGACCGAGCATCGGGAAGTAGCTCTCCATGAAAGAGGAACTGTCGGCTTTGGGGTCCTTATCGCAATTCCATCCCCCGTCTGGCCACTGCCAGTGCATGAGTCTCTCGGCCAGCATCTCGGACCGCTCATCTTCCAACCCAAGCTTGGCAAGGAAGTAGAGGGCGTTGCCCTGTTGCGATGCGCAGCGACGGTAGCGCCCTTGCATGATGGGGACACCATCCCTCTTGTATGCGTCAATCTTCTTTCCGACTTCGAACTCTTGGAAGTATACTGGTGCAAGCCAGCAGTCGAGGACCTTATTGCGAAGAGGAACGAGCTTCCGGTCTCCTGGCGGATACCCGATGTCCGCGAGTGCGGCCAATACCCAGTGGGCGCCCTGCCACTTGCCGTACACGCCCCTGACGGTCCCAGCACGTTCGTAGTATGCAAGTCGCGACAACAGCGACTGGACACGGACTGAACGGCGGACCTTCTCGGAGAGTGCAATCATCTCGCGAGGAGGGATCCTCGTTCAGCACGCTCCTTCTGATCTTCCATCTAACCGACGAATCTTCAGACTCCAGAAGAGAACGGATCGTCTGCCGATGGTTCACAAATCCGGAGTGTGACAGTGTACTATTGTGCATGTCGGTGGCAGTAGCTCTTGTGGCAATAGGAAACTGAGTGGGCCGGAAGGACTCGGAAACCGTTTCCCTCACTTCTTGTCATACAATGCATAGACGCATTTTCAGTTTCCGCGAGTCAACTCACGCTGTTCCCAGGAATCCGGGCCAGAAGGGACGACCTCAATAGTTTAACGCAGCCTCTTTCGAACAGTTACACAGCAGTTTGGACAATGTCAGAGGTGCGAAAGAGCCGTGATTGACTGGAGCACATTCTTTGCCGCCCAGCTCGGCGCTTCGGCGGCCTTGACCGGCCTCATATTCGTGGGAATCTCAATCAACATGAAGAAGATTCTCGAGTTCCCACTGCTTGTGAACATGGCGCTTCAGTCGCTTGTCCTGCTCGGAACCATCCTAGTCGTGTCTTCGCTCTCTCTTGTGCCCGACCAGTCCGTGGTGTTCTTGGGAGTAGAGATTCTGATTGTCGGTACGTCCGTGTGGGCGGCGCTCACGAGTCTCATCATCCGAAATCTCCGTATCGTGGAGAAGCAATACAAACTGGGCCAAGTCGGTAGGTCCTTTCTCAATCAGACTGCTGCATTGTCCTACGTGGCTGCGGGAATAGTCACGACTACCCTTGGCTCTGACGGCGTCAATCTTCTAGTCCCAGCTATGGTAATCTCCTTCGTAATCGCGCTGATGGATGCCTGGGTCCTCTTGGTGGAGATTAACCGCTAGTACAGAGGCTGCCAGGAAAGAAGGGTCATAGTGAAGAAAGCGTTTAACGGAGTTGAAGGGAGAAGGATAAGGAATGGCAAAGAAACTCAGGTCGGCCAGGAGGATACCTGACGAAGAGTTCCGGAGCTTGGCGGATGATGTGCTCAAGAAGAACCGGATACTTTTCGAGATGCTTACAAAGGTCTAGCGGCTCCGAATACAACCTCTGTTGAAACCGGGCCGGAAGGAATCCTGAAGGGAATAAGTTTCAGATAAGCCCGACTCCCCGCTTGACCCCACTTCGACGAGGCAGAGAAATACCATAGCCGAACTTCCAAGTTGTTGATGGACGACTCGCATCTCATAAGCCAGAGTCAGGCTAGTCATGTGAAGCAGAGTTCGTTTTGAGCTATTTATCATGGGCCGGAAGGTATCGAACCCTCGCAGGGTTCGAACCCCCTCCCAGGCTCTGTCAACCATAGGCCCTGGCCCTGTGTCTTATCCTGAGAACCACAACATCGTCACCAGATATGGTGTAAACCACTCTGTACTCCCCTATCCTGAACTTGAAGAGCCCCTTGAACTCCCCTTGCAATGGTTCTCCGCTTCTTGGATTCCGGCCCGGTTCATCTCTGATCCGGCGCAGGATCCTCGTCACGTCGTCTTGGCTTACCTTTCTAAGGTCACGCTTCACCGATGACTTGTAGAGGATCTTAGCGGCCAGGCTTGACCAGCTCTTTTTCGGAGACCAGTCTGTCGTCCTTGTCGTTCAATCTGTGAAGGGCGATCAGATAGTCCTCGTACTCTTCCAGATACTCCCTTAGAGCCTTGGTCACGATGTAGGTCCTGGGGCGATCAAGAGAGCGCGCAAGCTCGTCGAGACGCTTGGCTACGTCCACCGGTAGCCTGACGGAAACCGCTTCGCTCATTACTTGTCATACAGCGCACACATGTATTTATCGGTTACAGGCAGGACGGCCTGTGCTGACTTTAGAGTCTGGGCCGGAAGCGAACTACCCCCTTCAGCGGGCGGGCCCGAGACCCAATGCTACAAGGGGTTCGAACCGTGACTGGTTTCGAACCGTCCGGCCACTTCTCGCAACGTAGCCACCTATTGGCGCGAGAATCCTGTTTCGAGGAGCGATTCAGGCTTGCTCGAAAGCATCCCAGAACTGATATACATTCCCGAGTGACGACCAGATGACATGCCCGATAAGGGACACCGGCTCTACGGGACCACTACGGTGCGTGTCTCCCTAGTGATTCACGCCCCGTCGCGCTACGTGTATGATTGGTGCACGGACTACCGGAGCGATGACGGACGGCTCTCGAACGCGCGCCCCCGCCCGAGTTTCCGTGTGATTCGAATCTCGCCCCGCCGCGTGCTCCGCATTCGCGTTTCCCGGGGGTCCGGTCGCGATCCCAGAATCGCGGTCGATTTGGTTCGACTCAATCCCCCGCGCTCCTGGCACCTCGACCAGATTGACGAGGCCGACCGGCAGGCCGTGGACT
>JASIEW010000031.1 GCA_030045755.1 Nitrososphaerales archaeon | reverse complement strand
GCCAAACCTTCCTGAAACGTATCTCCCGGCCCAAGAGGTCAGCTTCTTGTCCATGTTCGCGAGCGAGAGGGGGCTCCTCGTCCCCTCGGCGACGAAGAGTCCGAGGAAGAAGGCATCGTCGCTGGAAATCCGTCGTGACCCTTCGACTACTATCGACTTCGGCGTGGCGATCCTGTCCCCGACGGCAAGGGCTCGGGCTGGTACCCACTCCAGGCCCCGGCTAGTCAGGACGAGGGCCATGTGCTGCCTGGCCATCCTCAGAATCCGCCCCCTTTCCGTCCTTACTTCGAATATCGTGTCGGCCAGCTCTCGATAGAGGTATGACGCCGGCGTGGGTCGAGAGTCGAGGCCCACCACGTTGACGCTCTTCAGCGGGACTACGAACCCTTCCTCGAGGGGCCGCTCGCCATACAGCGTCTTGTATTTCTCATACGTCTCTGAGATGTTCTCGAAGTGGGCATTCGAGTCGTTGGTGTAGAAGACCTTGGTGTCCCCTGCGACGCACTTGCCTGAGCCGAACTCGCCGTAGAATTCCGTCATCGCCCACGTTTCGATCCCACCCCCCAGCAGGTCGTCCAGGTTCTTCGAGCCTGTCGAGACCCTGTCAATGGCCTTCCTTTTGACGAGCAGGTCAGCCGCGCTCACGAAGTCAGGCTCGAGCCTGTTCAGCTCCACGAGCTTCTTCCTCGCCTTGTTGTTGAGCTCGACCGCCTTTGACACGTCTATGTCCACGGCGTCGGAGATGTCCATGGGTCCTGCGGTCGCGAGGTCCAGTATCGTCTCGATCCCCGCGTCCTTCAGCTTCTGCTTCGTGGCGGGGCCGACGCCTGGAAGCGTGTCTAGTTCGAGTTCATCATCCGTTTCAGACAATGTTCCGCCGAATCCGTCTGGAGTAATTAAGCGTGACATGGGGAGAGGTCAACGAAACTGTTCCAGTGACTCGCCGGAGTCGGCCTCGGTCCATCGTCGACGTGCGACCTGTCCTCCAAAGGGTTCACGGCGTCGAGCGGTCCGAGTCTGATCGGGGAACCTTGACCTGAACAGCGGCAGGTCGCTGGCAGTCGTCTGGAACAGACGTTAAATATCAACAATGGCGCCGGAGCGAGGTCTTGGGGAGACTGCTGCGGGTGGCGCTCGCCCTCTTCACGATCTCGCTCTTCGTCCCTCTCGGCGCGGCTGAGCAGGCAGTCTTCGTGACGGTGCCGGTCGGACAAAATCCTCTCGGCCCAGTGTACGACGCCAAGGACGGGTATGTCTACGTCGCCAACCTTGAGTCGAACACAATGTCCGTGATTTCTGGCTCCACCGTGGTTGCGACCATCAAGAACGTCACCATTCCGAACGCGTCGGACCAGGTCGTCGTCAGCCGGGGCGACGTCTATGTCACGGTCAGCACGGGGGTCCTGGTCATATCGGGCTCGAGCGTGGTCGCGAACCTGACCGTCTCTCCGGGCTCGTGCGGCCTTCTGGGAGTCGACAACTCCACGGGAGTCGTGTTCGACGCTGACGGCTGCGGGAACGATATGGCGATGATTCAGGGAGTGAGCGTCGTGCAGAACGACATCAACGTGACGATGCCATACCTGAATAGACAGTACTCGGATCTCTCTACGCCTGTGTTCAATCCAGAGAACGGCAAGATGTACATTTCCGACGAGCTCCAGAATGCGACAGAAGTGACCAGCGGAGGAGGTCCGGCCACGCCGGTGCCGGTCGGCGTCGACCCAGGCATCCCAGGCGTTGATCCGAGCAACGGGTACGTCTATGTTCCAAACACAGACTCCTTGTCGACCGCCTGCGAGAGCGACGCCTCGATGTGCGTGTACTCGGTCTCCATAATCTCGGGCGTCTCGGTGATCGCCACGATTCCCATGAACGGCGTTCCGGGGACGCCGGTGTTCGACCAGGCGGACGGGTACGTGTACGTCCCAGAGGGCTGCGCCCATTCAAATTCGTATTGCTACCTTTTCGTGATCTCGGGCACAGACCACATCGCGACGTTGAGCGTGCCTTCCGTCAGCGACACGAGCGGTTCTCCCCTGCTCTATGACCCGATCAGCGGCTACGTGTATGCCAACCAGGGCAACCACATCGAGTGGGTCTTAGGGTTGGACGCGGTGGGGAACTTCACCTGGACGCTGGAGCCCGAGTACCAAGGGCTGTCCGACGCGAGCTACACGCCCGCTCTTAACCCGGTCACGGGCGACATCTACATGTCAGCGACGTACAACTACGTCGACGTCTTCTCGCCTGCCCAGTTCGCCCTATCGAACAAGACCACCACGGTCAGCAGCGCGTCCGGCACGAAGACGCTCACCTCGTCTTCAGCGTCTTCTACGAGTTCTGGAGGGATACCGGAGTTCCCGTATCAAGTCGGACTCGCGAGCGTTGTCACTCTCCTCATAGTCGCGTCTTACGTCCTGGTGAGGCGCAGCCCAGTCCTGGGGAGGCGAGGAGGAGCAGGCGCGGCCCGGCCTTCGGCTCCAACCTAGGGAGATATCCGAGAGATTGTCCTGGGGAAGAGGCTGGCGGATCTGATGTGCTTCAGGCCGGCTATCCACCTGGTCGTCCGCTCGACTCCGATCCCGAAACCCGAGTGCGGGGGCATTCCGTACTTCCGGAGCTCGAGGTACCATGAGAAGGACTCAGTCGGCAGGTCCTGCCCCTTGATCCGGGCCATCAGCTCGTCGTAGTCGTGCAGTCTTTGCCCTCCCGTCGCGAGTTCCCCGATCCCCTCGGGAGCGATGAGGTCCGCCGACTTTGTCACGTTCGGCCGGTCAGGATACGTCATGTGGTAAAAGGACCTGGCTGAGAGCGGA
>JASIEW010000030.1 GCA_030045755.1 Nitrososphaerales archaeon | reverse complement strand
ATCGTCATCGAGGTGCTTACCTTGTCGAGAGGTATGCCGCCGAAGATCACTTCCATGTCTTTGAGCGACGAGACGTTGACTCCGCACCTGCCGACCTCTCCGTGAGCTCTGTCATGGTCACAGTCGTATCCGTAGAGCGTAGGCATGTCGAAGGCTATGCTGAGGCCAGTCTCTCCGTGCTCGAGCAGGTGCTTGAGTCTCTTGTTCGTGTCTTCAGGCGTCCCGAACCCGGAGAACATCCTCATCGTCCATAGTCTTCCCCTGTACATGCTCGGATGGACACCCCTCTCGAAGGGAAACACTCCGGGGAACCCTTGCGCGGAATAGTCGAGGTCGCCCACGTCGCCCGGCGTATAGAGGGGCTTCAGCGGAATCCCTGAGGCCGTCTGATAGTCTTGTCGCAACTCTGACAATCCCTTCTCCCAGTCGTCGTACACCCTCGACTGCCACTGCTTGACGCCGTCAGAGATGGCTTCCAGGGCCTTCACATCATACAGCGAGCCGAGTCTGGCTCTCCTTTCCACGGTCTCTTTGACCTTCCTCTTCCAGTACGGCTCCCTGCCGCTCCTCAGCAAACCTGAGCGGAGAGGGGAACAGGGTGAGATAAAGGTCGCTCTCCCGTATCGATAAAAGCGACTTAATCTACGGGCGCGTCGGAATTGCGCGCCGACTCTCTCGCATCCGACATCAGAGCTGGAAATCGGAGGGCGCTCGCGAAGGGCATCTCGCTGGTGGAGAACAAACCCGGGGCAGGGGCCGCCTTGCTCAAGGCCTTGAGGCCACCGAGGAGGGCCTTCATCCTGGGCGTCACGGGCCCTCCGGGGACGGGGAAGAGCACCCTCGTTGGGCGGCTCATAGCTCACTATAGGAAGATGAACCTGAAGGTTGGCGTTTTGGCGATTGACCCGTCCAGTCCAGTCACAGGGGGCGCGCTCCTAGGAGACAGGATCAGAATGAAGGCGCACTATGGGGACAAGGGCGTCTTCATCAGGTCCATGGCTTCGAGGGGTTGGACTGGCGGCCTCTCGAAGGCAGCCTCTGAAGCGCTTCAGCTCATGGACTCTGCAGGTTTCGACGTCATCATCTTGGAGACCGTCGGCACAGGGCAGGCTGACGTCGAAGTCGTGGGCGTCGCCCACGCTGTCCTAGTGGTAGTAATGCCCGGACTGGGGGATGACGTCCAGGCATCAAAAGCCGGTCTGATGGAGGTTGGAGACGTGTACGTCGTGAACAAGTCAGACTTGGAGGGGGCGGACGCGGCGGTCGTCAGCCTGCTCAGCATGCTCCGAGACTCGAAGGGAAGGTCTTCGCCCGTCGTCAAGACATCAGCTCTCAAAGACGAAGGAATCGAAAGACTGGCGGAGGTGACCGAGTCGTTCCGCTCTAAACTCGACGGCGAAGCCTCGGGCCTCAAGCTCAGGAGCATAAGGGGGATGGTCGTCGAGACGGCGAAGGGCGAAGTGATGGAGAAGTTCGAGCGCTTCTCCGCAGCGAAGGCCGACGACCTTGCGAGACTCGTGCTGGAAGGGAGGCTAACCGTGAACGAAGCCGCCGCTCGGTTAGTGAAGACGCGACTGGGCTAACTGACCATCTTCATCGCTTGTCTAGCGGCGTGTAAGAGAGTCCGACTGGCCCGACGTACGTTGAGTCAGGCCTGATCAGTTTGTTCTCTTGCACCTGTTCGTTGTAGTGAGCCATCCATCCGAAGACCCTGCTCGCCGCAAAGATCGGAGTGTAGAGAGGTATCTCGATTCCGAGCAGGTAGAATATCGGCGCGGCATAGTAATCCAGGTTCGGAGGTATCCTCTTCCTTTCCCACATCTCGCTCTCAAGAGCGTCGCACAGCCTGTAGAGCTTGTCATCCTCTCCTCTCCTCTTCAGCATCTCTTTCAGGTACCCCTTGCACAGCCTGGCCCTCGGATCAAACTCCTTGTAGACCCTGTGCCCGAAGCCTATGACCTTCTTCTTGCCTCCGAGAGCCTCGTCAACGTACGAGGCGGCTGCGCTAGGTTCCTCTATCTGGAGGAGCATCTGCATGGCCCCCTCGTTCGCACCCCCGTGCAGCGGGCCCTTTAGGGCGGCCAGACCTGCCGCCGCCGCAGCATAAGGGTCGGCCAGCGTGGAGGCTACCACCCTGACGGTGAACGAGGACGCGTTCAGGTCGTGCTCCATGTAGAAAATGAGGACCCGTTCGAAGACCCATCTCTCGTAGTCGCTCGCCTCCCTGTTTGTCAGCATCTTCAGCAGGTTGGCCGCGAATCCTTCTGCTTTTCCAGGCTCTGCTGGCGCCTCTCCGCGCGGTACGCGACGACAGTTCGCTACTAGAGTCGACATCTTCGCTTCGATGGAGAGTTCTTGCCCCGGAGTGTCGCGCTTGTCGTCGATGCTCCCCAGGGCTGAGGTGGCAGTCCGGAGGACGTCTATGGGATGCGCACCCTTCCCGAGTTCCCTCATCACCCCGAATACCTTGTCCTGGACTCTGCCCTCGTCTCGCAGGCCTAAGGCGAATGCTTTGAGTTCTACGCTCTTCGGGAGCCTCCCGTTCAGGACCAGGTACGCCGTCTCTTCGAAGCCAGCGTTGGCTGCGACTTCCTCTATCGTGTAGCCCCTGTAGAGCAACGAGCCGTCGGCCCCGCTCTTCGCGATAGCGGTGTCCGTGATGGAGACGCCTGCGAGCCCTTTGGGAACTTTGATCTGTTTCTCCACGACTGCCCCCTCCGTCTCTAGACGTGCTCCCGGTCCAGCCGCCTAGCTTCCTTCAGCGCTCTCCGGTCGGCGTCTTGATAGCGGCGGTAGTCTATCAGGTCATTGAATTGGTCTCGACTCATCAACGAGTTCAACATCGCCTTCTGGGTCCCTTCCGACTTCAGCCTCCGATAGGTCGCTTCGACAGCCTTCATCGCAGCCCTGAAGGCAGTGACCGGGAATATCACCATGTTGTAGCCTAGCTCTTCGAACTCGCTAGCGGTCATGTAGGGCGTCTTCCCGAACTCCGTCATGTTGGCCATCAGAGGGAGCTTGAGCTTCCTTCTGAACTCTTTGAACTCTTCTCTGCTCTCGAGCGCTTCGGGAAAGATCATGTCTGCGCCCGCCCTGGAGTACACCTTTGCGCGTTCTATGGCTGAGTCGATGCCTTCGACCGCCCGAGAGTCGGTCCTGGCGATTATCATGACGTCGCCGCTCGACGCGTCCTTCGCCGAAATCAGTTTCTTGACCATCTCGTCAGTGGCCACGAGTTCCTTCCCCTCCAAGTGGCCGCACCGCTTGGGGAGGACTTGATCCTCTATGTGGAGCGCGGCCGCCCCTGCCGCTCGCAGCTCTCCCACGGTCCTCGCGACGTTGACCGCCTCTCCAAATCCTGTGTCTGCGTCGGCGACCAAGGGCAGGCTCACGCGCGAAGTGATCTCACGGGTGGCCCTCGCAACCTCGGTCAAGGTCGTGACTCCGAGGTCGGGCAAGGCGAGAAGGTTCGAAAATCCGGCCCCCGAGAAGTACAACGCATCGAATCCAATCTTCTCCGCGACCTTGGCGGCCGCCGGGCTGAACACGCCGGGAGCCACTACTATGTGCTTGCCCGACACGAGGCCCCTGAGGCGCGCCGCGCTCCGAGTCGACATCAGTGCGTCGGTCGCCGGTAGCTGCCTTTATCTCTCTTATTGCGAGTCTCCGGGCCTGACATGCTCGAATCCGTCACTCATGGCGCTCCGTTCGACGTGGTCCTCATCCACGGAGCCGGCGGAAACAACCTCCTCTGGAAGAGGACGATGCAGTTCCTGTCCGGGAGGTCGACCGCCTACGCAGTCAATCTTCCCGGGCATCCGTCGGGAGAGATAACGTGCAAGACCATCGGAGAGTACGCGACTTCAGTCAACGATTTCATCAACCAAGCAGGACTCCACAAGCCGGCGATATGCGGTCACTCAATGGGAAGCGCGATCGCACTGACCATGGGGATCGACCATCCCGAGAGCGTGGGAGGGGTCATCCTCGTCGGCGCAGGCGCCAAGCTGGGCGTCCTGCCCTCGATAGTAGACGGACTCAGAAACAAGCCCCTGAGGGCGATAGAAGAGGCGATCACCCCCCTGAGTTTCCATGCGATCGACCTGGGGCTCGGGCGAGAGGCCAGGACAGCCCTATCGCTTTCGAACCTGCCGGTCTTCCTCAACGACTACCTGGCATGCGACGGTTTCGATGTCAGGGACCGCCTGGGCGAGATAACCACAAAGACGTTGATCCTGTGCGGCGACGACGACAAGATGACGCCTCCCAAGTGGTCCCAGTTCCTTAACGAAAGGATTCGCACCTCCGAGGTGATTTGGGTGAAGGACTCCGGGCACATGCTTCCGCTCGAGAAGCCCGAGTCCTTAGGGACAGCGATACAGGCGTTCCTGTCTGAGCTTACTCCACAAACTCCTCCCCCCCACTGAACATCCTTGAGAGCTCTCCCACCAGAGCGATCATCCCATCGGACGTCGTAGCAGAAACGGGTAGAAGGTCTTCCCCGACGGAGAGCTTCCTTACACTCCTGAACAGCCCAGAATAGAGCGAGTACTGCTCTCCGCTCTGGGTCTCTGCGAGCGCATCTTCGAACGACCTCGCGTTCCTGCTCCACTCGAGTATCTTCGCCGACGCGTCCCTGGCTATGTCCCTCTTGGTGAGGACCGAGATCTTCGGTACTTTCATCCTCAGCCCGACCGAGGCCGAAAGCAAGGCGATCGAGAGGAAGTTCGCCGGGGTGTTCGCGATCAGAGGGTCGAAGAGGAAGAGCAGGGCCTTCGAGTCCGCCTTCGCTTCGGCGATCACGAACTGGCCGCTGTTTCTGAAGGCGAAGAGCTCTATCTGACCTGGCGTGTCGACGATGACGTGTTCAGCCTCGAAGGAGTCTATCTCGTCTTGAATCTCCTCCATCTTCGTCGCCACCATATCGATGGCCAGCACGAGGGCCCCATTCGGGCCGAGCCCGTACTCTTCCATCACCTGCTGTAACTCCACTCTGTCCCTTATGTCCACATCCGGGTCGTAGGGCAGGTCCACGACACCAGGGTCAAGGTTGACCGCGATCGCGTCCTCGTCCCTGCCTACGTGCCAGTCCTTGAGCGCGGCCGCAAGCGTCGACTTGCCGGAGCCCGCCGTTCCGGTCAGGAATGTTATGTCCAATTCTAGCTCAGGTCTCGCGCCCGCGCGTCCTCCGTGCTAGATAATACGGTTCCGCCGGCGTTCTTGATGGAAGCCACCAACTCTTTGCTGATGGCGGTCGCCTTCT
Source organism: Nitrososphaerales archaeon (assembly GCA_030045755.1). The sequence continues at coordinate 247 of JASIEW010000030.1, read as the reverse complement.
CGTCCACTAAAGCCCTGTCCTTTCCGACGAGCGCAATGTCGAGCTCTATCCTTGAAACGCCTTCTCTCATCCCTCTGGGATGAGACTTGATGTATGCCGCCGGATGCTTCTTGAGCTCCTCGGCAATGACAGGGGCCAGGGTGGACTCGAGCAGCCCTTCCAGTCTGAGTCTGACGTACTTTCTGTACAGGGCTCCGAGTCGTTTGAGGATATCCGGCTCCACTGAGCGCCTGAAGATGCTCCGCAT
>JASIEW010000029.1 GCA_030045755.1 Nitrososphaerales archaeon | reverse complement strand
TACCCTGTGAACGTCCGGGAGCGAGAACCAAGTCTCCATCCCCGAGGACTTCTCGTAGTGCTGATCTGAGTAGCTCCTGACCTCGTCTGTCAGTCTGTTTCGCGTCTCGGAGCTTTCCCAGGCCTCCAGACTTTTCGCGCTGTCGAACCTCCAGACGAGATACCTGACATCGGATTCGGGGCCCGCAGGCGCTATGGTGGTCACTCCCCTGTAGCCCGGAAACCCGCTCGCGGCACCTATGATCCTCTGGAGCCATTCGGCGTATTCCTTCTCACGCCCAGGTTTGATTCGTCGGCTCACCACCAGCACTCCTTCGTCGGGCGCTTCAGGCATTCCTGACGGCTCGGACAGGACTTCCGGAGAATAATAAGCGTGCCAGAGGGTGGACCTGCCTCGAGAGCCCCAGTCCGGACTGGGGTTCGCCTCGCCCAGGACGAGAGGTTGTGACGAGACACCGCATTGGCAAACGATTATTGCCGGTGGCGGGGCGGCCGGAGAATCGGAAATTGGTCCATGAGCACAGAGAGAGGATCTACATTAGGAAGGATATCATACTCAAACTCGCCGAGTACGGAGAGCTGAACCAGAGCCAGCTTATGAGCTACTGCGGCCTGAACAACATCAAACACAAGCCTATCGTCGACGAGATGGTGGAGAGGGGGCTGATAACCCGGATAGAAGAGCCGTGGGGCGCGAAGAAGATCATCAAGTACAGAGCGTCCGAGTCAGGCAGGAGGCTCGCCCGAGAGATCCTAGAGCCCTACGAGCTCCTGTTCCCGAGAAACGAGGGTGCAGAGGAGTGACTACAGTGACACGTATCTCAGTGTCTGCACGGTTTTTAAGAGAAAAGCGGGGAGTCGACCTGCCTTGACGGAGTCGAGGAAGGGCGCGGAGAGCGAAGTGACCAACGAGAACATCCTGCGCATAGCCGACGAGCTTGTTCGGGAAGTTGACCGGACAAAGAGGCTGATCATTGTATTGCTAGTCGCGATAGTGGTAGGCATCCCTGTGTCCTGGCACGTGTCGCCTTACCTGCTGGGCACACCATACAACTTCAGACTGGCAGGCGTCGTGGCGATCGTGATCGCTGCGGCGTTCATCGTGATCGGCCTCCGGCAGTGGATGGCGTTCTCCAAGTGGGCGGAGAGGTACAAGGCGTACAAGGAGCTGCAGAAGAAGATCGACGAGAAGCTAGACTTCGAGGCCGGGAAAACGGACAAGAAAGAGTCCTAAGGGACGTTTCACGTAACTGAGTTACGTAACAGAGGATAACATCTGCTATAACCCGACGTTCGGCCGAGTGGTCTGATGCCCCGCTACAGGCTGCTCGCCTCCCAGAGCTTGGCGGCCGTGGCTCTCGCGCTCGCTCTGTTCAATGACTCGGGCGCCGCTTCGTACTTTGATGTCCCACCCAGAGCCACCGGGATTTCTGCGCTGCTGCTCGCCATGGCAGCTTTCTTGGTTGCGATGAGATCGGGGTCGGTCATCGTCTCGGTCCTCTTGACGGCTCAAGGGATCGCAGACATGTCGGCAGCCGCCTCGGCCGGCTCTGGAATAGGGGTCGTCTTCGGCGCGATCCCTCTAGTCCTCGGGTTGTGCAAAGCGGCGATAACCTGGAAGTCAGATAGGAAGCCGGTCTTGCCAAAGGAGAGAGTCGCGACGGGCAGGACGTCCATAGCCGTGGCTGCAATAGTCCTGATTGCCGTCGCCGCGTCGGGGGCGTACTACCTGAGCGTTGCCAGAAGCACGCCCTCGTCTCTTACGACGAGCGAGTCCTCTTCTGGGCTGCCGTCCGTCCCTGTTTCAATCTACGACGGAGCCTCGAAGTCGAGCGACCCTCCTGGCTACAGCCCCGATTCCATCGTCTTGGTCATAGGCGTCAACAACACTGTGACTTGGACGAACAACGACTCAGTGCATCACACCGTGACCTCGACCAGCGCTCCTGCAGGCGCTTCGTTCAACTCGGGAAACATCGGGCCCGGAGCCACCTATACCCACACGTTCACAGTGCCGGGGACGTATCACTACGACTGTGAATATCATTCCTGGATGACCGGAACGATCGTCGTCGAAGATGCTCAGTGAGGTCCGGTCGAGTAAACAAAGGTAGGGCTGTACGGGTGTCACTCCAGCCTGAGGTCGACCCCTAACCTCTTCGACAGGTTCTCGAGATCCTGCGCTACATAGAAGAAGGCTAGCCAACTCCATCTTCCCCATCGCTTGATGCCTTCTTCCTTGACCCTCTCGATGGCCGCCCTCTTGTCTTCAGGCTCCTTCCCAAAGAAGAGGAGGCCGAAGACGTCCACGGACCACGCGTCGATCGGGAATCCGCCGTGAGGGTTGATGATGTCTGCAGCGTAGTCCCCGATGCCGGGGAGCTCCATCAGCTTCTCCTTCGCCTCCGCAGGCGTCATCCGCATGATTGCCCTCATTTCGGGAAATCCGCTCGCGATTAACTTCGCGGAGGCGTGCAGGTACCTTGCCCTGTAGCCCAGCTTGCAGTTCTCCGCAAGGGCTTGCGGGTTCAGCCTGGCTATCCTGTCTGCCGAAGGCTGAATCAGAACTTGCCTTCCGTCGAACTTCAACGCATCTCCATACTTCCTGTTGATGGCGTCCATCATGTCACTGCTCCTCCCAAGCCTTGCCATCTGAAGGCAGATGCCAAGTATGACCGAGTTGAAGAGGGAGAAAGCGTACGTGTCGTGCATGCCGTAGAGGTCCTCGGTTGCGCGTCTC
>JASIEW010000028.1 GCA_030045755.1 Nitrososphaerales archaeon | reverse complement strand
TGGACCTCGGGCAGGAGAGGCGCGGGGTCGACATGGGCCCGAGCGCGATCAGGATCGCACGACTTGAAGAGAGGATCGAGGCGCTTGGGCACGACGTCAAGGACTACGGAAACATCCACTCGACCGACATGTCAACGGCCACCCTAGGCGACAGGAAGATCCGATATCTCACGGACGTGACCAAGGAATGCAAGCTGCTCGCGAAGAAGGTCTCCGAGTGTGTCCACGAGAAGTACTTCCCTCTGATTCTGGGTGGAGACCAGAGCGTCTCGATCGGCACGCTGACCGGACTGGCGGAGTCGGGGACCGAAAGAGGAATCATCTGGCTCGACGCCCACGGCGACTTCAACACGCCGTCCACTACGCCCAGCGGGAACATCCACGGAATGGCGCTCGCTGCAATCCTTGGCTATGGTCATCCTCAGCTTACCAAACTGGGAGGAGTCAGCCCGAAGGCCGCGGAACAGAACACGGTGCTCATCGGGGGCCGGAGCTTCGACCCAGAAGAGTCGAGGGCCCTCTCGAAGTCCGATGTGACGGTGTACACCATGCGCGAGATAGACGAACTGGGGATGCGAAGCGTGATGAAGTCCGCCATCAAGGTGGCGGGGAGGGGGGTGAGCAAGATACATCTGAGCTTCGATGTCGACGTCATCGACCCAAGGGATGCGCCAGGCACCGGGACCGCGGTGAGCGGAGGGCTGACCTACCGCGAGGTGCAGCTTGCGATGGAGATGCTATTCGACTCGAAGAAGATAACGTCAGCTGAGTTCGTCGAGGTCAACCCAATCCTAGACAACGCAAACCGAACCGCCGAGCTCGTCGTAGACCTGGTCCTCTCTCTCCTGGGCAAGAAGATCATCGCCTAGACGCGCGCCGGGCTAACCGTGACGACGGTGGATGGACGCCGCTCACCCAAACACACTTAACCGATGGGAGACGGATTGACGTAGTCGTTGACTCCCGGCGTCAGCCTGCAGGACGAATACGCGCCGAACAGCGTCTGCTTCGGATGCGGCCCCAAGAATCGGGAGGGGCTTCGGATCAAGAGCTTCCCGGCGGGGGAGCACGTAGTGGCGGAGTTCAGGCCCGAGCCATACCATGCGGCCTTTGCCGACTTCGCCAGCGGCGGGATAATCTCAGTCTTGCTCGACTGCAACGGCAACTGGGCCGCGGCCTACGCTTTGATGCGCTCAAGGGGCCTTGACAGGCCTCCCGGGACCGTCACGGCCGAGTACACCGTGCGGTTCCTCAGCCCGACTCCGATGGACGCCACGTGGCAGCTGCGAGCACGCGCCACCGAGATCGCAGGCCACAAGGTGAAGGTAGAAGGAGACGTCAGTGCCGGCGGGAGACAGACCGCCGCGATGACCGGCCTCTTCGTCGCGGTCAAGGAAGACCACCCGGCGTTTCACCGCTGGCAGTAGGAAGTGACAGACTCGACGCCCGAAAGCGGACAGGACCTCCTGCGAGTCACGATCCGAGAGGCGTCGAACTCGTTCAGGTCCGCCTCCGACTCCCCTGTCAGTCTTACGCGAGCAGTGCTCGCCCGGATTGACGAGCTCAACTCTTCGCTCAACTGTTTCATAACGGTGCTTCACGAGTCGGCTCTGGACGTTGCAAGGAAGTCCGAGAGCAGGTTTCGTTCCGGGGCCGCTCTGGGCCCGCTGGACGGAATTCCGATTGCAGTAAAGGACCTGATCTACATCGAGGGAGTGAAGTGCACCGCCGGCTCCGAGATACTTCGGAACCACGTCGCCTCATACGACGCTCCGGTCGTCAGGAGGCTCAAGGCTGCTGGAGCCGTCATCGTAGGCACTGCGAACCTGCACGAATTCGCCGCCGGAGTGACCAGTGACAACCCCCACTACGGTGCGGTAAGGAACCCCTGGGACGAGACCAAGGTGGCGGGCGGCTCGAGCGGGGGCTCAGCCGCTGCCGTCGCGGCTGGCTTGGCTCTTGGCGCTCTGGGGACCGACACAGGGGGGTCCGTGAGGATACCGGCCGCGCTGTGCGGGGTAGTAGGATTGAAGCCGACCTACGGAAGAGTGAGCAGGCTTGGCGTGGTGCCTCTTTCATCTTCGCTGGACACTGTAGGATGCATCACTCGCGGAGTGTGGGATGCCGCCGCAGTGTTGAACGTCATTGCGGGCGGTGAGAAGGGCGACATGACGACCGTCGAGTCGGAAGTCCCGGACTACACCAAGGCGCTCGACAGACCCTTCAATGGGGCGAAGATCGGCATACCTTCCAAGTACTTCCACGAGGCCCTGGACCCCGATGTCGAGGCTTCGTTCCAAGGGTTCGTGTCGCAACTCGAGCAGGCCGGCTGCGAAGTGCGCAAGATGGAGGTCGACGGCATAGACCAGGCTGTCTCCGACTGGTTTCCGATACGCAGAGCCGAGGCGACCGCCTTCCATCGTAAGTGGCTTGACTCAACGCCCGAGCTGTACGGAGATGACGTCAGGAAGCTCCTCGAACTGGGCAGAGATGTCTCCGCTGTCGACTACGTGACCGCGATAAACACGAGGCCGATGATCATGGAAAAGTTCTCCTCGTCGATGGAGGGGCTCGACGCCTTGGCCGTGCCCGCCACATGCGTGCCGGCGACTTCCATCGGCCAGAGAACCGTGAAGCTGTCGGGCCGCGACGTCGAAGTCTACCTGCCTCTAATCCGTCTGACGCTCCCTTTCAACCTGGTCGGATTCCCCGCAATCTGCCTTCCTGCAGACCCGGTGCACGGCCTCCCGGTGGGGGCCCAGCTCATCGGCCGACCCTTCGACGAGGCGCGGATTCTTGAAGTCGCTCATGCGTACGAAGCGAAGCACGGCCCATTTCCAGTCCCAACCCTCGGCTCGGCCTAGTCTGCGGAATCCGTTAATATCATGCCCCCGGGCCTCCTGAAAGGAGCCGGTCCATGAAGCCGACCTGGGGAATCGGAATAGTCGTAGCGGTCTTGCTGTCGTTCGCGCTCTACTTCTTGGGCGTGATAGGCACGATATGGCTGGCTCTGGGCCTGGTCTTCGTTCTCTCGGGGCTCTGGACGGTCGTCTCCGGATTCCTGATCGCCGCTGCGAAAGACAGGACCTACTACGGGTCGTGGGGGGTCTTCCTAGCGTGCCTCTCGCTCTTCGCCTTCACCCGGCTGACCTACGCCATAGGCGTCACGTTGCTGGCTGTGGTCGGGATAATCCTCGTCGTCCTCTTCTCCGGACGGAAGGAGAAGACCGTAGCGCCGGCCGTCGCTCCGGCGGCTTAGGCGAGAAACGCTCTGGGAGCGGGTCTCACACGAGCACCTCGTAGTCTTCCAACAGCACCTCGCCCCCCTTCACGGTCCACTTCGTCCTTCCCGGGAACTCGATCCCCTCGTAGGGCGACCAGCCGCACTTGCTCTCTATCATCTCAGAACGCACCTTCTCGGGAGAGCTCATGTCCACTATCGAAAAATCTGCGACCTTTCCGACCGCAATCTCGCCCCTGTCTGCCATGCCCGCATACTTCGCGGGGTTGCTCGACGCAGCCCTAGCGAGAGCCACGGGGCCCATCCCCTGGCTCTTTGCAAGCCAGGAGAGCACGTGCGCGTAGTCGTCGAGGCCAGGAACCCCGCTCGCGCCATCTGACTTGTCTTCCCTGGTGTGCGGCGCATGGTCGGTCACTAGGAATGACACGCGCCCGTCCGCCAATCCTTCTACCAGCGCAGCCCTGTCGCTTTCCGTCCTTAGGGGAGGGTTGGTCTTCAGAAGATTGTTCTCAAGCATCTCCCTCCGGTTGAAGAAGAGGTGATGAAGCGCGGCTTCGCACTGGATGCTCAGACCTCCTTTCCGCGACCTTTCGATGACGTCGAGGGTTCCCTTGGTGGAGGCGTGGCAGACGTTGGACCTGGGCAGGCCCGCGTCCCTCAGCGAGTCGACGACCTTGGTGACCGACTCCACCTCGGACTCAGGGGGCCGGATGTCGCAGTGTACGTCCTTTCTGGCGACGCCGGCGAGCGCTTTGGACCGGGCGTCGATTATCCCCTGGTCTTCGCAGTGGAAACTGGCAGGCAGCCCTGTCTGTGCGATCTTGGCCAGAGCCTTTCCGAGCTCGTGCTCGGGGAGGAGGAGGCCCCCCGTGGACCGGGCGAGGAACACCTTGTACCCCACGACCATCTTCGAAATCCTCGGCACGTCCTCGAGCCTCTCGGACACGACTCCGCCGTAAAACCTCACGTCGACCAGAGCCTTCGCTCGAGCGAGGCGCCCCTTCTCCTCGAGAGCCTGCACGGTGCTCGCGGGAACGGGATTGTTCGGCATGTCCACGACCGTCGTCACCCCGCCGTGTATCGCAGCCCTCGTTCCCGTCCTGAAGTCCTCCTTCTGCTCCCAACCGGGCTCTCTGAGATGGACGTGGATGTCTATGAACCCGGGGAAGATCAGGCTTCTGCCGGCGACTATGGTCCGGGCGCCCTTGAGGCCCTGTCTCTTGACTTGC
>JASIEW010000027.1 GCA_030045755.1 Nitrososphaerales archaeon | reverse complement strand
GGCTCCTGCTACCTCACCTACGTGGCTATTGACAGCAACGGTAAGCCAACGCAGATTCCCAAGCTGATCCTGACCACGAAGGAGGAGAAGAAACGATTCAAAGACGCGTCGGCCCGCCGCAAGCTGAGAGAGAAAGAGAACGCAGTCCTGCAGGAAGACTGAGCCTCTTTCGCTTTTGATTTTCCGCTCAACAAAACTAGAGCAGCCCGTTCTTACTGGCGGAAGGAGGATGCGGGGCCATGGGAGACTTCTCTACGAAGTTCGGATTTGAGAAGATGCGTAGCGGCAACGCCTCCGTCTACAAGCTAAGAGAGCAGCTCGAGAAATTCTCATCCGCGCCCGAGAAGGCAGGCGCGTGCGAAGAGATTGCCCAGAGCTTCTATCAACTTGAACAGTACGGCGAAGCGGCGACCTGGTACGAAGCTGCGGGGAGGCTCGTGCTCAACAAGACGGTGCCCTTGCAGACCATGAAGGCTCTCCTGGCCCTGGAGCCTTACGAGAAGGCGCTGGAGTGCTACGAGATGGGCAACGACGAGGAAGGGTTCACCGAGTGCTCCGAGCTCTTGAGGCAGCTTAGGCGAGCCTGCGCTTCGGCCTGAGCTCTAGCGTAGCCCCTTCCCTTCCTCTTCTTTCGCCGTCCTTCTGTTCGTCGTCTTCGTGTTGCACTCCTCGCAGACGGGCTCGTCTCGCGGGCCAACCCTGAACGTGTGCAACACGACCTCCAGCTCTGTGTCGCAGAAGTAGCATTTCGGCTTCATCTTCTCGTCCCCTCGGCCGCGTACACCCTCCTCTTCGTTACTCCACCCTTACCCTTGAAGTGCCAGACCTCGGCGTCCGCGTTGGAGTTCTCCCCCCAGCGCTGGAGCTCCAGGAGCTCGGCTTTAGACGCCCGGGCCTTCCCGCTCTTCACCTGCACGAGGAGGACCTTGCCTCCCTTCGCGGCGAACACATCCACCGCACCGTGGGAAGCGGCGCTGCGGGACACCATCCAGCCATCCTTCCTGAGGATCTCCATCGTCCTGTATTCACGAGCGCGGCCCGACACGTAGTTATGGTTTGGAAAGGGACCTCACCCTGCGCACGGCCCTCGTTGCGCCTCACACGCCATAATCACATGGCTAGCGCTCCTTTACTTGATAAACTCTAGGAGCCGCCAGGCTCGCAAGTCTGGGGACTCCCGTGCAACTTTCGCGCCGGGGTCAGGGACGGCACCCGTCTTCCCGCGGACGGGCTGGCGCTTGTCTCCGCCCTCGAGACCATGACGATTGAGACCAGTATCAAGAGGGCGCCGCCCCAGGCGAACGCGGTCAACGACTCTCCTAGAAACGCCGTGGCGACGGCTAGTGCGACCACTATCTCGAGCATCAGCACGACTGCGGAGGTACCCGCGGTGAGGTATCTCAGTCCCTGCTGGTACAGGACGTAAGGGATCGCGGTGTTGAAGATGGCGGTGTATGCCACGGCGAGTAGAGGCGCCGAGCCCGTGGGGAGCCCTCCACCAGAGACCAGCGCGACCGGCAGGACGAACACAGTTGTGACCATCACGATGCACACGGCAAGCGAAAACGGGTCCCACTGCATCTCATCCGTCTTCTTCTTGGCGTACACGATGTATCCACCCCAGGCCACCGCAGCCGCGATGTAGAGGGCGTCGCCCAGGAGCTGGCCGCCCTCGACCGCCTGCAGGCTCCCGTTGGTGGTGACGAGCACCGTCCCGAGCACGGCCAGCCCGACTCCCGCCGCCTTTACCGCCCCTATCCTCTCTCGCAGGAAGACCGCTCCCCCGGCCGCTGCCATGACCACCGAGAGGTTGGTGAGGAGAGCGGCGACCGACGCGCCCGTGTACTTCTGCCCCACGAACTGGCAGAGGAACGCGACTGCGTTGGTGAACCCTATCAGCCAGACGGCCTTGCTTCGAAGGAGCGGAAGGAGCTTCTTTCCGGCGAGCTTCGAGACCAAGATCATGATGGGCACGGCCAAAGCGAGCCTGAGGAGAAGGAAGGTCACGGGGTTGAGGCCGTCATCTATTCCCAGGGTGATGACCGGAAAGGACGTGCCCCACAGCGCGGCCGCGACCGCCGTCTGGGCCAGCGCCGACCCGGTCTTCTTGTCCAACTCAGCTCACCGTTTCCCTAGGCACAGGGCCTCGCGGAGCGACGAGTAAACTTATCACGGCTTGGTTTTGACGACATCATCGCCGTCACTTGGAAGACATCTCAGATTCGGTTAAGGAAGTCGAAGCGCAGCTCGGGGGAAGGCTTGAGCGCAGGGAGCGGATACTCAAGGACAGCAGAGACGTGATAGCCGCCAGCTCCAAAGCCATCATAGGCGTCCACACGCACCGGATGAAGGACGCAGAAAAGGAGCTGGCGACAGCGAGAGAGCTCCTAGGGAGGCTGAAGGGCGGCGACGACTCGGCTTCGAGATACCTCGTGTCTCCAGAGACCGAGTACGTGGAAGCATCCGCGGTGGTCGCGCTGGCGAAGGGAAAGCCCGTCCCTTCGATGAAGGCCCTCAAGGCGTCGCCTGAGGCGTATCTCCTCGGACTCCTCGACACGGTGGGTGAACTGAAGAGACTGGTCCTCGACTCGGTCATGCGAGGAAAGCCCGTCGAAGCCAAGCGCTACTTCGAGACCATGGAGGGGCTCTATGCCGCATGCTCTCCCCTCGCAGTCTTTGACCACGTCGCCAACGGCGCCAGACGCAAGATCGATGTCGCCAGGATGCTGGTGGAAGACACAAGGGGCCTGCTTGCTGAAGAGAAGAGGCGCGACGAAGTCAGCCGGTCCATGGCCCGCCTCGAGAGAAAGCTCAGCAGAGCTAAGGCTTAGTAGTCTGCGACCAGCGAGCTGGTCTTGACCGTGGGGTCTGGCGCGTCGAGCCTGACCACCCGCACGTTGAAGCCTCGCTTCGTGGCCTCCCTTACAATGTCGTCCTCCCTATGATACTGGTCGTAGCCGAGGGCCACGATGTCGGGCTTCACCCTCTCAAGCGTCACGTAGATGTCGCCCTCGGAACCAACCAGCGCAACGTCGACCTGCCGAAGCGATGAGAGCAGTCTGGCTCTTTCCTCCTGGCCTGCTACCGGCTCTCTCTTCTTCCGCCTCCTGATGGTGTTGTCTGTCGCCACAGCGACTACCAGGACGTCGCCATGGCTCCTCGCCTTCTCTATCGTATGGAGGTGCCCGTGGTGAATCACCTCGAACCCGCCGCCGAGGAAGACGACACGTATCGATTTGCGGCCTTTCGCCGTCAGGTAGGCGGCCCCACGGGAGACATCGAGGTGTCCGGAGCCAGAGAGTTTCTCTAGTTCTGTCCGCACTTCTTTCTCATCCGAGCCTAGCTGGCGCGCGATGGCATCAGCGGTCGCCCTTTCCATCTTCAGGTTCAACACGAAGATGGCGCCGAGCAGCTTCTTTCTTTCCATGTCACCAGTCTACCCTAGCTACGCCGGCGAAGGAAAGCGAGTCTAGCAGGCCCTCGGCATAACCTATGCTGAGCATCGCCATTTCGTCCTGGCTCTCCGCCAGGAACGTTTCAGCGTCCTTCATGTAGAGTTCTGCGTTTTCGAGCACCTTCTCGTACTCCGGGCCGAGCTTCCCTCTCACGGACTCGAGGGCCCTCTTCGTCTTCGCTACGTACTTCGGGACCAGGGTCTGGGCGGTCCGTAGGACGGCTTCGGAATTCCCTCTGACCTTCTGTTCGTCGACCGAGAAGATCGCGGAGACCGCCTCTGTCTCCGTGAAGTGCAGCTTCCCGGGAATCACGACGGAGTGAGGCGGTCCACCGAAGTCCTGCTTTGACAGCGAGGCGAAGTCACCGGCCAAGAGCTTCGCGTCCGCCCGTCCTACTCTCGACAGTACGAGGGCGAAGGTGCTCTCCTTCACGACTCCTCTCTTGAAGCTGGCCTCCGCAAGAAGCAGTCCCTGCATCGCGTCCGAGGGCGAGACCCCTTCGCCCCGCTGTACGTCGTATTCGAGGAGCAGCAGGGTGTGCGCACCCTCGAGCAGATTCTCGTGCAGGATGTGATATGCCTGGGAGAGCTTGCTGACTGCCTCTCTCGTCACGGTCACGGTCCTCGAGAACTTGTACGAGTGCAGGCCGGACGCGCTCGCGGCGGCGGAGGCGATTGTGGCGGCGTGCACGACCTTGGTGTCGATGCCCATCTTGATTGCGCGGGTCCTTAGGTCGTTGTGAGTGGTGGCTATCATCGGGTCGCCTTGAACCGCCAAGACTACCTTCTTCCCGGCCGCCTCGGACAGAATCCTGGTGCCGTCTTCGACGAAGTCCCTGTCTACGATCGTGATCTCTCGCCCGGCTTCCTTCCTCAGGGTGTCCAGCAACTTGGGTTCGTGAGGCGAGGTGTAGTATTCGAGATACACGTCATCCGACGACCGAAGCACCTCCAGCCCTTCGAGGCTGACTCCTCTCGAGCCGAGACCCAGGCCCACGAATGCGAGTTCTCCCAAAGCGGGTCGAACCCCGAGTCTTAATCTAATAAGTTAGAGGCACGCATGGGGAAACCAGTCGGCGTTTCTTTGATTCTGATGCGCACCGAAGTCTAGACAGAGCCAACAATCCTTTAAACGGTCTTACCCTCGCGCGACCGCGAGGGCCCGTGGCTCAGAGCAGAGATTCACTGCGAGAAGCCAGGTTAGAGAGAACTTCCTAAAACGGCTGGCTCTTAGCTCATCCAAGGGAGTAACCAGCACGCCGAGGGTTCGAATCCCTCCGGGCCCGCTCTCGAAATGCGACGCAGACCTCGGCTGGTCTACAGCCTCTTGCGCAAGCCAGAATACACGGAGAGAAGTTCCAGGTCTTGTCGGAAACTCTTCTCCCCTTTCTTCAGCCTGTCTCCGCTGAGGAATCTTACAGCGTCCGCTTCGTTCTCGACCGCGACGTAGGGGATCACCCCCTGTAGCAGCGACAGGACGAAGAGCGGGGAGCCGCATAGGTCCCACAGCCTGTCGAAGTTTTCTTTTGTCCAGGCCCACAGGGCATTGCGGAGCGCCGGGTTCCGCGCCGGGAACGAGAGGGAGAAGATTATGTCGGTCCGGCTGACCTTCCCGCTCGCGGTGAACTCGATCATCTCATTGATCAGCGACGGGTCCTTCGTGCTAGCCAAACCCGCGTACAGTTTCTCCCTGTCCACCTCCTCGGCGGCTGTTGGCAGCATGTCCATCAGCTTCGCGAAGGCCTTCGCTCCGCCGGTCTTCACGTAGGCTGCGGCTACGGCCGCTCTGAGCTCTGGGTCGACCGACTGGTATCCCTCGAACCTTTCAGCAAGAGTTCTCGCGAACGCGTCGTCGGCGTGGACCAGCATCAAGGCTACGCGCCCTCGGAG
>JASIEW010000026.1 GCA_030045755.1 Nitrososphaerales archaeon | reverse complement strand
TCTATGCGGAGGACGACATGGTTACGCAGCTGAAGGGAGGGTACCTGCTGAGGGACGCGATAGGCACTTCGCGCCTGGAGGTGCTGGACCCTGTGGCAAAGGACCCGAGGCAAGACTTCAGGATGTCGCACAGGCTCCAGAAGTTCAGAGCCCCGCAGGTGCTGCAGTTGATCAGGTCGTTCCTAGCCAACCCCGATGGGATGACCGCAGAGCCTCCTGAGCTGGAGAACGAACTGAAGGGTATGGCTCTCAGGAAAGAGGAAGAAGGTCCTACCGGGACGCCATAGCGACGCGTTCCTGCTCGTTCTTCTTCTTCACCGCGAAGCTGTTCGCGTCTCCCGCCGCCGCCTGGATTATCTCCTCCGCCAGTACCTCCTCGATCGTCCTTCCCGACCCGAAGGCAGCCGTCCTGACTCCTTCCGAAATGAAACGCAGCGCGAGGTCGACCCTCCTCACTGGAGAGATGTCGACGGACTGGTGATAGACCACGCCTCCGTAGGTCAGCCTCGTCGTGTCCTCGTTGGGAGAGGAGTTCTCTATCGCCTTTACGAGCTGCTGGACAGGGTTCTGGCCCGTCTTCAGCTCTACAATCATGAACGCCGTCTTGACCACGCTCATAGCCTTCTGCTTCTTCCCTCCCATCCGCCCTGTGTTCTTCGCGTACTTCTTCCCGAAGTGGGTCATCTGGTTGACGAGCCTCTCTACCACGTTGACCCTCGTCTTGCCGAACCTCTTGTGCTCGTGCCTGCCCCCGGAGTGGGGGACCAGCATGGGCTTCAGGTTCAGGACTGTCTGGAGGCCGGGGTCCTCGACCTTTACGGCGGAGATGTCCCAGCGGCCCCACAGAAGGAGGTTAGGATACTCTAGGCTCTGCCTGCTCACGGCTAACGCCTCGGCTTCTCTTTCCGGCCGTACACAAGCTCGTTAAGCGAAACTCCGTTCACCTTGAAGACGGTCCAGCGGACCCCCGGAATGTCTCCCATGGCTCTCTTCATCGAGCCCCCGATTCCCTGCAAGACGACCTCGTCGTGCTCGTCGACGAAGTTCAGGGCTCCGTCGCCCGGAAGAAAGGCCGTGATCTGCTTACCGTTCTTCGTCAACTGCACCCTGCAGCACTTCCTTATCGCCGAGTTCGGCTGTTTCGACTCCACGCCCACCTTCTCGAGGACGATGCCCCTAGCCTGAGGACAGCCCTGTAGCGGGTCCGCCTTGTAGTCAAGGCCCAGCTTTCTGCGCTTGTACCACTTGTTCGACCAGCGCAGCCTCTGGCGTTTCATGGCAATCTGCCTGGCAGCGAACTCCCCGCGCGGCGACCCTGACATTTTCTACTCGCCGCTTCGGTTCTCGGTATTTAACAATTGAACGTCTCACTCACTCGTCGAAGGCATCGCTCGTTATCTGGACGTTGGTCACATCGAAGTGGCGTCGCGCGAGCATCCTCAGCTTCTCCGCGTTCCTTCCGCCCAATCCCAAGACGGCCCCTTTTCTCCTCGGATCCACGACTATCACCACGGCCTTGGTCCCGTCGTCCTTCTCTGTCACGCGGACTTCCTGGATGTTCTTCTCCCCCAGAGCGTTCTTCACGAGGCCCTCGACGTCTTCGGCCCACTCTACGACCTCGACGGGCCGCTTCACCGCCTTTTCCATCTTCTTGACCGACGCGCCGTCCTTTCCGATGGCCAGACCCATCTGGCCCTTCGCGACGACGAATATCACCCTGTTCAGCTTCTCGTCGACGACGCAGTCCCTCGCCGTCGCCCCGGTTATCCCTGCGAGCATGGACATCAGGGATAGCTGGTCTGAAGAAAGTTTGATCTCGGGCAAGGACGCGATCACTTCAAGAGCTGCTTGACGTCAGAGTCGCTGACCCCCTTCACGGCTACGGCGGAGACCCGGTAGGGCTTCCCTACCAGCGCCGCGAGCTCGGCAGAGGTCTGCTGGAGCTCCACGACAGGTACACCCTGCTTTTCTGCCTCCTTCTTCACCTTGGCGACGAGGCCGGCGGGCAGGGACCGCGCGCACAGCACCGCCTTGCTCCCCTTCATCGAGGCTATGCTCTCCTTGGCCCCGACAGCCGACTTCCCTCCCTTCATGGCCTCCTTGAGGACCTTCGAGAGCAGAGCGTTGTCGACCACTGCGAATCAGCTCATGTAGAGGTCGATCATCCCGGTCCCGACTGGAATCGGAAGACCGACTATGACGTTCTCGGTGACTCCCTTGAGGTCCTCCGTCTCACCCGTGACGGCGGCCTCGGCGAGCGTCGGGACAGTGATCTCGAACGCGGCCCTTGCGAGCACGCTGCTCTTCGTGCCGGCGATCCCGTGCCTGCCTATCTGTTGTATGTATCCCCTCGACGTCATCAGGTCGGCGACGAGGAAGATGTGCCTGATGTCGACCTCGAGGCCCTGCTCGTCCAGGGTGCTCATGACCTCTCTGACGAGCGTAGCCCTCGCCGCCTCGATGCCCAGCACCTGAGCGACCTCGTGGACGTTGTTGGTGTAGACCCTCGTCGGGTCGACGCCCTGGACCGCGATGACCTTCCCGAGGTTCGAGCCGGCTGTCTGGATGGACCACTCTTCGTTCTCCTTCACGACCGTCACCCGGGTGATGCCTGGGATTCCCTTGAGCTTCATGTTGAGGATCTTGTTCCTCAGAGTGAACAGCGCCGAGAGGTCTGCGTTCTCCATGTTGACATGGATGACCTTGCCGTTCTTGTCCTTCTGGACGTTCCTCTTGCCAGTCTCGATTGCCTCGGCAATCCGGTCGGCGTCTGTGTCCCTCTCCGCGAGCATTTCAGGGCTGAGGTGGAGTTTGATGCCCTCCGTCGGGTCGACCTCGCTGTACTCGACCACGTTGCCCACCTTGGTGAACAGTATCTCCTTCGCGACCTTGACCGCCTTCTCGTTGTTCGTCGCGTACTCCTTCGTCAGATAGATGTCCATCGACGGTGTGGCGGGTATCTT
>JASIEW010000025.1 GCA_030045755.1 Nitrososphaerales archaeon | reverse complement strand
TCTTCGCTCAGATGGTCGAAGTGCTCGTGCGAGATCAGCAGGACGTCTGCTTTGTAGTTCCCCTTCGCCTTGAAGGGGTCGATGATGACAGTCTTAGTGCCTTGGAGCACGAAAGAGTCGTGGCCGAGCCAGTGGACGCTTACGCGACCGTACTTCCACAACTCAGACGACCCCTACAGGCTCAGTCCTTCCTCTTCGATTCCCATCTTGTCTATCTTCAGGATGTCGATGCCATTGCCGCTCATAGCGTCTCTCTGGATGGCCGCCTTGATTGCGGATACGAGAAGGTCGCGGGCCTCCTTCTGGGTTATGTTCGCGCTGTATCCGGCCTCCACGACGCCGATCGCGGTCTCCTCGCCGGTGCCCACAGTCGCGTACTGGTCGGAGATGACGCTTCCAAGAGGGTCGAGGACATAGACTATCGGCTTCGCGCCAACGCCCCCCAGAATCACCTGTGTCAGCAGCGGGGCGTATCTGTTCTGGAACATCAGGTTCGACATGAGCTTGGCCACTGAGTTAGGCCTGAGCGCCTTCCTCGACTCGAGCTCCTTCAACTTGGAGTAGACTGCCACCTCTTTCACGAGGTTCTGCATGTCAGCCACCATTCCGGCGCACACGGCTCCGACATTCTCTGTGACCTTGAACACCTTCTTGCCTGACTTGCTCCTGACGAAGCTCCCGAGGGTTATCCTCCTCTCGGCGCCAAGCACGACTCCGTCCTTGTATGCTATGCCGACCGCGGTCGCACCAGGCAGGTATTGCTCGTATGACAAGGCTTCGACAGCCCGATTTGTCTCACCCTTTTAGACATTATGCCACAACATTGGAGACTCGGCGCGCGTTGCGTGCATCACTCGAGGACCGGGTCAGTCGAGACGATCCAGCCCTCCCCCGAGCGCTCAGCCTGGTACCTGCACGAAGTGAACTGGGCCGCCAGTTTGAGCCCAGTCTCCAGGTGCGATGTCACGCGGGGTACCTTCACCCTCGACGGACCGGGGGCCAGAGAGAGGAGGGGGATTACCATGTCGGCCACGTTTGCATCGTAGGGAGCTCCTGATCTGACGTCCATGACAAGCCTCTCCGCTGCGCTCCTGCCGACGTCTTCCGCGGGCCTCCCACGCTCGCCAATCGCGTCGCCTCCTAGGAAGGCATCCTGGCCCACGCAGGACGCCAGGACCGACGAGCCCGGCGAACTGGCCGCCTCTTCTCTCGCCTCGCATACTTGCGGGTAAAGTCCCGCTTCCGTAAGGAACGAGACCGCCGATGCCAGCTGCCTTTCCGCCACATGTTTCGGCAGAGCCCCGCACCTGCTCACGACCACGACGTCTGGTGCTCCACTCCTACCGGTGGTGTCCAGTGGGGCCACCGCGTCGCACTTCTGGATCGAAGCTCTGACTCGTCCCCCTCCCCTGGGGTAGTATCCTCTTCTGTCCGCATGGACGTCGAAGTTGATCCCGATGGAACCGAGGGCCCTCCTGACGACCGAGTCGAAGTAGTCGAACGTCGGACTCCAGGGAACGTCTGTGCCACCGACGAGTTCCAGAGAGAGCTCTCCCCCAGAAAGCGCCGCGGCGGGAACCACGGCCTGGAGCACAAGCGTGATGCTCGCCGCGGTGCCCATGTCGATCGAGAAGTGCCGGAGCTTAGCAGACCCGGGAGCGAACGTGACCTCGGACGACCCTTCGGTCGCGCCGGCAAGGCTCGCCCCGAAGACTTCGGCCAGAACCTTCAGGGTGGAGACGTGCTGCCTCTTCAGTCCGGGTGAGTCTCTCCCGGCGCGGATGTTGGTGACTCGGACCGGCACTCTCTTGATGACTGAGAAGATCGCAGCAAGCCTGAGCACCTGGCCTCCGCCTTCTCCCATCGACCCGTCGACCTCGACACGGTCCACACAAAGCGGAGATGCCGCTGGGATTAAGAACACATTGTATCCTTCTTAAATAGCGCCTGACGCGGCGGCGAACCGAACCCTCGATGAGAACCGGCCTCTTTGTGGGGCGATTCCAGCCTTTCCACCTAGGCCACCTTGAGGCGGTGAGATATGCCCTGAAGCAGGTGGACTATCTCTACATCGTCGTAGGGAGCGCCCAGAAGAGCCACGAACGTGAGAATCCCTTCACCGCTGCAGAGAGAATAATGATGATCAAGGCGGCGCTGGACGGAAACAGGGTCGACCCATCCAAGTGGATGGCAATCCCAATCCAAGACGCCGACTCCCACTCGCTTTGGGTAACTTCAGTGAAGTCGATGGTCCCCAAGTTCGACGTGGTGTTCACCAACGACGGCCTCACCCACCTCCTCTTCTCTGAGGAAGGCATCGTTGTCACTACCGTACCATTCCTCGACAGAGGCGACTATACCGCGACGAACGTGAGAAACAGGATAGTCGCCGGGAGGAACTGGGAAGGCCTGGTCCCGCCCCAAGTAGCAAAGCTCGTCAGGAGGTTCGGCGGCGTCGAAAGGGTAAGGGCGCTTATGAAGAAGGACATTCCGGGGTCTTAACATGGATAAGGAACAGAAGCTGATAATGCTACCAGGCCCGACGAACGTCTCCGAGAGGGTCATGCGGGCCATGATGGGCCCAATAGTGAACCACAGAGGCGACTCGTTCAGGGAACTCTACAAGGGGGTGCTCGAGAAGACGCGGCACCTGTTCCAGACCGAAGGCGACGTCGTAGTACTCACTTCCTCCGGCACGGGCGGGGTTGAAGCCGCCGTGCTGAACATCATACGACCTGGCGACGTCGCGGTGGTGCCCGTCTTCGGCGAGTTCAGCAGCAGGTTGGCAGAGACAGTCGAGCTTGCAGGCGGGAGAGCGGTGCGGGTCGAGTCGGCGCCTGGGACGGCTCCGACGTTCGGCGCGCTGAAAGCCGCGATGGAGCAACAGAGGGCCGTCAAGGCGATCTTCCTCGTCCACAACGAGACGAGCACCGGCGTCACAGCCCAATACGTGGAGGAGGCCACGAAGCTGGCCCATGAGCACGGTGCTTTCGCGATGATAGACGCGATATCGAGCCTCGGCGGCTACGCGATCCCCTGCGACAGATGGGGAGTGGACATGTGCGTCACCGGGAGCCAGAAGTGCATCGCCGCGCCTCCCGGCCTCGCGCTCGTCTCCGTCGGAAAGGACCTGGTAGAATTCCTGAAGAAGTCACCGCCGAAGACTAGATACTTCGAGATTCCGAGATACCTGGAGTATGGCGCTCGAGGGGAGACGCCTTTCACTCCAGCGCTGCCGCTCTTCTACGCTCTGGACGAGGCTCTGAACGAACTGCTGGAGGAAGGGCTGGCAAGGCGCGTCGAGAGGCACGACAAGATGTCGGCTCTGCTCTACGACGGCTTGGCAAGGGCCGGCATGAAGCCTGTCGCGGAAACTTCAGTGCGCTCGAGGACCGTAGTCGCCTCCTACTATCCGGAAGGCGTCGCGGACGACAGGTTCAGGAAGACGCTCGCACAGGAAAGGGGGATCGTCATCGCAGGCGGCTTCGGGCCCTTCGCCGGGAAGGTCTGCAGGGTCGGTTGCATGGGGCAGATCAACGAGGACTACGTCCAGAGGACCCTCAAGGCGATGAGTGAGACGCTTACTGTGTTCAAAAATGCGCCAAAGCCTATAAACCCAAGCTGAGGCTCGGTCAACTCCAATGCCGCTTGAGAAGGACTCTCTGATATTCGCAAACTATACCGCGGTAGTCAAGGACACGGGCGAAGGCATCGACACTACAGTCGAAGAGGAGGCGAAGAGGCTGAAGATCTACGAATCGTCCAGGAGGTACGAGCCGCGCCTCGTCGCAGTGGGCGAAGGCTGGCTGATCTCGGGCCTGGACAGCCAGGTGATGACGATGAACGTCGGAGAGAAGAAGGTAATCGACGTTCCTCCGGAGAAAGCCTACGGGGTGAGGGACCCGACGCAGGTAAGGAGCATACCTCTCCGGAAGTTCGGGGAGCGTGAGCACGAGCTCACTGTGGGTGACTCTGTCGAGGTGGACGACCGCGTGGGCAACGTCAGGTTCATAGGCTCGGGAAGGGCGCAGGTCGACTTCAACCATCGGCTTGCCGGGAAGGTGATCACCTACGACTTCGAGGTTCTACGGATGCTCGAGACAGACCAGGACAAGATCAGAGCGCTCATTGACCGCAGGCTCGGCGGCGAAGGCAGCAAGGTGACCTTCAAGGTGTCTGACGCGGGCGAGATGGATGTCACAGTGCCTGAAGACCTCTACCTGCTTGAGGGCCTCCAGATCATAAAGCGGGGAATCTCTACTGATGTCTTCAAGTTCGTCCCCCACGTCGCGTCCCTGACGTTCGTCGAGAAGTTCACCAACGACAAGGTAGCCCCGAAGAAGGAGAAGGTGGAGGCCCAGACACCTGCTCCGGCTGAACCCCAGAAGCAGGCCCGCAAGAGAGTCGCCACGAAGGCCGACCAGCCCAAGGCGGACGCCTCCGCAGGAGCAGCCGAGGCGCCAAGGCCGAAACGGAAGAAGGC
>JASIEW010000024.1 GCA_030045755.1 Nitrososphaerales archaeon | reverse complement strand
GGCTCCCAGGATCAGGAACGTGGCTCCCATCACTGCCAGAGGCCTGTCCATGGGGCCTGAACCCACGCTTCTCGTCTTCAATCAATCCGCAGGCAGTGCCTAGGAGACATAAGAGTTCGGATGGATAGAGCGCTCTCAGGCGTTGCGAAAAACAGGTTGGGATGCCGTGTTAGCGGTCGCAGATTTTAAATATCAGGTCCCCCCACAGGGACATGTCAAAAGTGGGGCAATCAGAACAGCCCGTTCCCTGAAGGGAAAGACCGTCCGTAAAATCGGACGCTTTGACATCCTTCTAATCTCAGGATTGTCTCTATGAGATTCGATTGCTGAGTCCTGCCGCATTCAACGCTTGGGCGGCAGTGCACTTCATCCATCCCGGGTGGCTATGACTTTCGCCGAAGCTCCGCGAGGTTGAACCTGTTTCCGTCGGGGTCGCTGAAGGTGGCCGTTATGCTCCAGGGGTTCTCGGCAGGCTCCTCCTGATCGAACCTGACGCCGCGGGCTTTCAGACGAGCGTATTCAGCACGGCAGTCGTCGGTCTGAAGAGTCCACATAGGGCTGCTCCCTGCCTTCCACTGATTCTGAGTGTCGGGATACGAGCCGGCGAGGAAGAGGCTTATCTCGATGTCCTGCCCCTTCGGCGCGACAGTGACCCAACGGGCGCCCCCTGACGGTGCAGGGATGTCCATTCGCTTCTCGAAACCGAGCACCTGAGTGTAGAAGTCAAGCGCCTTGGCCTGATCCTTCACAACGACCGCGACGTTGGCGACCTTCTGAATCATGGTGCGCACTCGCCTGTCGGGGTTGATTAACCAATCGGCTTCCAATCTGGCCGTGTCCTAATTCCGCCGACCCCTGCCAGAGCTCCCAGGAGCCTTTCGATTCTTTCCAGACACGTTGAAATCGACCGCCGCACGAACCAGATCCATAAAGGCCGGTTCGTCGAACTCGTCTCCCTGGCGGATGTCGATGGCGCGCCGGAGGGTCCCGCCCTGAGTAAAGAGGCCCTTGGGGTCATCGAGAGAGGCGCCCTTGGCGAAGGTGAGTTTGACGTGGTCCTTGTACGACTCGCCTGTACAGATGAGCCCGTCGTGAGACCAGACCGGGACTCCCCAGGGGTTGGACGGTTTCCTCCACTTCAGTTCCTCCTCGACGTCCGGGTCCGCTTCTTTGATCGCTCTGCGGACGCGGGCAAGCACGTCACCCCGCCAGTCGCCTAGCTTGGCGATTCTTTCGCTGACGAGCTGAGACTGTGACTTCCGACTTTCGGGACTGGCTCCTTTCAAGGTTTGGAAGTGTCAGGACCCCATGAAATAAGGCGCGCGGCCGTAGGAACTCTCGCGCCACGACGTCCTGCTGGCGCACTGAAGTGGGAGTCCGACCGCGTCTCGCTGGTAAGCTCAGAAAGGGGACGAGCGCCGTCGCCCCTGCGGAAGTGGCGCGCTTCGGGGAGCAGGGTGTCCGTCGTGAAGCTAAGGAAAAGTTAAACACAAAACTCATGCGGCACGACGGTATATGACAAAGAGTGACTCTCCAAAGGAGAAAGCAGAGGAAGAACTGAACAAGTTTCGCAAGGACCTTACCTTCATAATAGTGGGCCTGCTTCTCGCTCTGGGAGTCCAGAACATCCTTCAGTTCGTAGAAATCGAGTTTCCCCACTTGGCTGCGTACTTCTATCTGTCACTGGGGGTGGCGAGCCTAGTGCTTGTCTTGGTGTTCTTGAATACAGCCGCGAGACTTGCAGGGGTCGATCGGTTCGTTGAACGAGACGCCGGTTCGGAAGGATGACCTGGCTCAGGCGCTCGAAGCGACGACGACTGAATACATAAACGCGTGTACGCGTATGTGGGGACATGGGCAAGGTCAAGATGACTCTATCTGTGGACGACGAAACCCTCAGGGAGTCCAAGGCATACCTAGCCGAAAAGGGCATGACGGTAGGTGATGTCCTTCAGAATGCTCTCTCTGAGATGGCAGTCTCGAGCGTCGTGGAGAAAGTGGCTTCGAGTCTGGGAGTGAAACTCGGTTATGTCGGGTACGATGAGGTTCCAAGAAGGAGGCCGAGGAAGGACGCTGCGAAGACGAGTAAAAGCGAGATGGGCTACTCGAGGCGGAGCCTGTAATGATGGCACTCCAGAAGGAAGTGAAGACTCTTGGCAAGTCGAGGGCGACCGAGACGGTCCGTGCTCTAGGAGGGGTGGGAGGGGCCCTGCAGATGACTTCACATCGCAAGTGCGGAGAGCGTCATTCCCAGCGGAAATAACGGATTGCTAGGAACGCAAAGACGAGCGTGTAAACGCCCAGTACAACAAAATCTGCATAGGGCGGCGTGGAATTGAAGACCGAATGAAGCAGGGCTTGTACGGCCGCGCCGGACGGAGAGTAGTACATGATTGTAGCCAGTGGGCCGCCCACCGTCCCTGGTGGAAGCCAGAGGCCGGCGAGAAAGAATAGGAGGAACATCAGTCCCCCAGATACGGCCTGGGCCGCCTGCTGCGATGGAGTCACCGCCGAGACGAGCGCGCCGAGGGAGAACATCGCCGCAATCGAAAGGACCGTAGAGAGGACGAAGAACGGTATGCCCACGCTCAGGGGCGCGCCGAAGATAGCCTCGCTCCCGAAGATTACTATGAAGACCACCGCGACGGCCATGATGAAGTTGAGGGCCAGCTGGACGGCGAGGAGCCTCGACGGTGGCGCCGGGGTCGTTGAGATTCTTCTGAGCCAACCCATCTCTCGATACCTCACCATCGTGTATGGCAGGGCCAAGACTCCCAGCCCGATGAATCCCAAAACCATGACTATCGGAACATAGACGTCGATGACTGTCAGGCCTGTGTCGCCGAGGTTTCCCGGGCTCGCGACTCCAATGAGACCGAATACCAAAAGCAGGACGACTGGAAGGGCGAGCCCCATCCCCAGTCCTATCGGTGCTCGCAGTGCGAGCTTTCCTTCGACCTTGAGAAGCTCGGAGAAGTGGCCCCGACGCTTCGTCTCGCCTGACCCCGCATCCGCTGAGGTCATCGTGAGGCCGCCCCCGGGGCGCCAGGTGTGCCATCTCTGGTCAGCTTCACGAAAGCGTCGTCGAGGTTCCCGGTCCTCGCATCTATCTCGCGCACGGACACTCCTATCTTGGAGAGCGAATCGATAACGGAGACCGCGAGGTCACCCGTGCCCGTCACTGTGACGTACCTCTCCTTTCTCTCTATCTCTTTCACTCCAGGAATAGAGTAGAGCGTCTTATCATCGACCGAGGCCGACGGAACGAAGCGAACCCTGCTTCCGCCAGCCATGGCCGCGATGGCCTCGGGGGTGTTGAGCACCACCAGACTTCCGTGATTGATCAGAGCCAGGCGGTCGCACAGCCTCTCTGCCTCGTCCATGAAGTGGGTGACGAGTATCACGGTGACTCCACTGTCCCTGACCTTCTCTATGAGGGCCCACGTCTCGCGCCTCGCCTCCGGGTCAAGTCCAGTGGTCAGTTCATCGAGGACGGCGACCTTGGGACTCCCCACCAACGCCAGCGCTATCGACAGCCTCTGCCTCTGACCGCCGGAGAGGTCCTTGTAGAAGGAGTTCCTGCTCCCCTCGATCCCCAGCGTCTCGAGCAGTTCGTCCGTGTCGGCCGGATCCGGATAGAATGAGGCGAACAGTTCCACCGCCTCGCCGACCCTCAAGCGCGGAGGCATCGCGCTCTGTTGGAGCTGGACCCCGAGGAACTCTCTTATCCTCTTCCTGTCCTTCTGCGGGGAGAGGCCGAAGATGCTTATCGAGCCCGAGTCTTGTGCTCGGAGACCCGAGATGCACTCGACGGTCGTAGTCTTCCCGGCCCCGTTGGGTCCTATTATTCCGAAGATCTCGCCTTCGTCTATCGAGAACGAGACGTCATTGACGGCGACAAGCCCTCCGTACCTCTTGACAAGGTGCTGCACGCTTATGGCTGGGCAAGCTTCCACACCCGGACCACCCTGTGGAAGAGACGACTCAGGGTTGTTCATGCTCCGCGCCTAGCGATGCTGGCCCGAAGCGGTGGGTGAACTAGTTTTCCATTGGCGTTCAGTTCGATCAGCTGGAGTGGTCAGCCGTGGCTTCGGTGTGATGGCTCGGGGTCTCTCAGAGAGGGTCGGAACTTGCCGGGGAATGGAGAATGCCAGACCCGGGTGTTGAGCGTGGGAGGTTAGCAGCTGAGTGTCATTCGCATGTCGAAGTAGATTTGGAAGCCAAGCTCCAACCCCATTCTGTGAAGCCCTTCACTTGGGTGTAAAGAAAGTCTCGCGTGAGCAGCCTTTGACTACGCGTTTGGAAGAATGACCACCCTGCCTAGGTGGTGCTCGCCGACCGCCCGGAAAGCCTCCGCCGCTTGGTCGAGCGTATATGTGCCACCAAGATGCACTTCGAAGGTGCCTGCCTCGACGAGCTTGCTGAGCCTAGCTTGCAAATCCCGGTCCATGTTCTCGTTGTAGCCAAGTAGGCGAACGGTTGACGGTGCTCTTGGTGGCGGACGCTGATTCACCCAAGGGTACGCGACGCGGCCTCCCTCGCGCATGGCGGTGAGAGCCTTTTCGGGAGCCTCGCCGGCAACTGTCACAAGTGCCGCATCGAACCCGTTGGGCGCAAACTCTTTGGCTGAAGCAACTACGTCTTCGCTGTGTCCGTCCACGGCAGCTTCGGCTCCCAGCCTGAGAGCGAGAGCAACTCCGTCTTCCCCTGAGGAGACTGCGAACACGCGAGCGCCGAGCCGAATTCCAAGTTGGACTGCCAAGTGTCCCAAGCCCCCGCTGGCACCAAAGATCATCAGTTTCTCGCCCGGCTTAAGACTCAGATTGTCCTCGAGCCCGCGAAGCGCGGTTCCTCCGTCGATAGGCAATGCCCCGCCCTGCTGCGGAGTTATCGTAGAAGGCAGACGCCAAACCTTGCTTGTATCTAGGGCTGTGTACTCGGCATAGAGCCCCGCCTTTGGATTTGTCCCCCAGACACCGCCGCAAACCAAGTCACCCTTCCGAAGACCAGTGACCTCCTCTCCGACTGATGCGATCTCTCCCGCTCCTTCGGAGCCGAGCACCCAGGGGAACTTAGGTTGGATTCCGAGCATCTTGGCAATTCTCCCTT
>JASIEW010000023.1 GCA_030045755.1 Nitrososphaerales archaeon | reverse complement strand
TGCCGGGGTAGTGTCCTATCTTGGAGCTCATCGCTTCGCTCCTCCCCCAGAAGCGGTTTTCAAACTTTCCCAGCCTCCCCTGCGGGATAGGGCGATAAAGAATTCGATTGACGCTGCGTCGGCGAGCGACCCCCTGTTCAGCGCGCTCCCAGGGTCCGCGCCCAGCATGATCCTCTTCACCGGCACCTCGAGCTTCTTCCCGTTGATCGTCCGCGGGATGGAGGGCGCCTGGAGTATGACGTCGGGCACATGCCTCGGAGACAGGTCTGTCCTCAGCCTGTCGGCTATCTTCGACCGGAGGCCGTCGTCGAGCGCCTTGCCGGGCGCGAGCGCCACGAAGAGCACGAGTCTGCTCTCCTCTCCGGGGCTCCCGAGGTCCACGGCCAGGGAGTCGGCGACCTCGGGGATCGCCTCGACCACCCTGTAGATCTCGCTCGTCCCCATCCTGACCCCGTGCCTCTTCAGAGTGGCGTCCGACCTCCC
Organism: Nitrososphaerales archaeon; assembly: GCA_030045755.1. Next base: position 2,270 of record JASIEW010000023.1, on the reverse strand, counting down.
ATGGATCACGCAGGTCCCTCTCTCCGAAATCTCGATCCAGTCGCCGTGTCTCCAAACGCCGGGATAGGAGGAGAAGTAGCTCTCCAGGTAGCGGCTCCCGTCCTCGTCGCCCCATAGGAAGATAGGCATGCTCGGCATCGGCTCGGTTATCACGAGCTCTCCCGTCTCCCCCATCACGGGCTTGCCTCCCGCGTCGTAGGCCTCGACCTTGGCCCCGAGGCATCTGCACTGGATCTCCCCGGAGCGCACCGGGAGGGTAGGGCACCCGCCCACGAAGGCCGTGCAAACGTCCGTGCCTCCGCTCAAGGACGCCAGCCAGACATCCTGCTTCACCTTCGAGTAGACCCACTCGAATGACTCCTTCGAGAGCGGCGAGCCGGTGGAACCGACTCCCCTCAGCTTCGGGAGACTGTGGGTGGAGGCCGGGTCAGTCCCAGCCTTCATACAGGACGAGACGAACGCAGCGCTGGTCCCAAAGAAGGTGACGCCGGACTTCTCAGCCAGTTCCCAAAGGACGTCGAGGTTGGGGTATCCCGGGCTCCCGCTGTAGAGAACCAGAGTCGCGCCGTGGAGCAGGCCCCCCACCAGGTAGTTCCACATCATCCAGCCGGTCGTCGTGAACCAGAAGAACCGGTCATCCGGCCTGATGTCGTTGTGGAACGCGAGCTCCTTGAGGAGCTCGACCACTATCCCGCCCTGGCTGTGGACTATGGGCTTCGGCAGGCCCGTGGTCCCCGAGGAGTAGAGTATCCAGAGCGGCTGGTCGAAGTTCAGCGGCTCGTACTCCGGGTTCGCCTTCCCGGAGGTCGCGTCGTCCCACGAGACAGACCCGTAGCCCCCATGGTCCTCCTCTCCGGCCCGGACCTCTATCACATTCTTCACGCTCGGGATCGACGCCGCGATCTTCCTCGTCTCATCGGCTCTGTCGAACCAGTTCCCGTGGTAGGAATAGCCGTCCGCGGCTATGAGCACCTTCGGGCCGATCTGGCTGAACCTGTCCACCACGGCGGGCACCCCGAAGTCGGGGGAGCAGCTCGACCATATCGCGCCTATGCTGGCGCACGCGAGCAACCCTGTCACCGCCTCCGTCCCGTTGTGGATGTAGGCAGCCACCCTGTCGCCCGGGGCGACGCCCATTCCCTTCAGGCTCGAAGCCAGGGCCGCTGTCTTCTTTTCCAAGGCGTCCCAGGTGACGGTCTTCTTCCGGCCCCTCTCGGCGCTCGCCTCGAGAGCTACGCCGTCCCGCTTCGCTTTGAAGACCCGCTCCGCGAAATTGACGTCCGCGCCCGAGAACCACTTCGCGCCGGGCATCTTCCTCTCTTCCAGTACGATGTAGTCCGCGTCGGCCACGTTGAAGTACTTCCACACAGTGGCCCAGAAGGCCTCGAGGTCGTCCACTGACCACTTCCAGAGGTCCTGGTAGTCGTCGAACGTGATCCCCCTCTTCTCAAGCCACTTGAGGTAGGCCGCGATGTTCGTCCTTCTCGCGGATTTCGGGTCCGGTTTCCAGAGGAGCTTGCCGGAGGGCATCTGACCTAACGCTTCATCGTGATTACGGTCCCTACTTGAAGCAGGTCGCCCCAGGCCTGTGCCAGTCCTCTGTTGGCCTCCTTCTTCACCTGCCTCTTCCCCGCTTCGCCTCTCAGTTGCCAGAACAGCTCGCACACTTTCATCGTGCCCGCGGCCGCTATCGGGTTCCCTACTCCGAGAAGGCCGCCCGACGGGTTGACCGGCAAGTCCCCGTCTCTCTGAGTCACTCCTTCCCGCGTGAGCTTCGGCGCTTCGCCCTTGCCCGCGAGCATGACGCCTTCAAGGTGGTGCAGCTCCTTGTAGTCGAAGGGGTCGTAGACCTCCGCGAAGTCTATCTGCTTCCTCGGGTTGTCGATCTTCGCCATCTTGTAGGCCATGCGGGCCGCCTGTTCCACGTATCTCGGATAGTACAGGTCGCGGTTCGTCCAATACTGCGTGTCCACGTTCCATCCCACGCCGTCAATCCAGATTGGGTCGTCTGTGTACTTCCTCGCGACGTCCTCGGAGGCCAGCATGACGGCTGCCGCTCCGTCCGAAGTAGGAGAGACGTCCAGCCTCTTGACAGGCAGGCAGATCGGCTCGCTCTTCATGACGTCGTCGACCGTGATCTTCGCGGCGAGCTGGGCGCAGGGGTGGTCCAGCGCGTTCGCCTTGTTCTTCACTGAGACCAGCGCGATGTCCTCCTCCTTCACGCCGTGCACGTGCATGTACCGCCGCATCTCGAGAGAGAAGATCCAGAG
>JASIEW010000022.1 GCA_030045755.1 Nitrososphaerales archaeon | reverse complement strand
TAGCCGTCGACGCTCCCGTTCTGGGCGAGATACACGTGGAGATGGTAGAGCGTGCTGAGGACCTGGTACGGCCTCCCCGCCGCTTCCTTGAGGTCGAGGCTCACGGAGTCCTCTGGCGGGGCCTTCGATATGACGTAGAACCTGGTCACGTCCACAGAGCTCGACTTCAGGAGGTCCAGGCCCTGGATCACGTTTCCGAGGCTCTTGCTCATCTTCAGACCCTTGTCGTCGAGCACATGGCCCTGGAACAGGAAAGACTCGTACGGAGCGACGGGTCTGCCGGTCATGAGGACGTTCAGAACCAGCAGAGTGTAGGCCCATCCTCTTGTCTGGTCTATGCCTTCGGTGAGGAAGGCGACGGGGACCAGCTTCTTGAACTCCGAGTCGGTAAAGGATGCGTATGGGGACGAGCCGCTGTTGTGCCACGTGTCGAGGACAAAGGGCTCCCTCCTCGAACTCCCGCCGCACTTCGGGCACCTGAGGACGACGCGGTCGATCCAGGGCCTGTGGAGCTCGAAGTTCTGCCCGTCAGGGAGGGATGAGGCGAGCTCGACTATCCTCTTTCTGGAGAAGGCCCCCGTCTTCTCGCCGCACTTCTCGCAGACCCACACCGGGAGAGGGGTTCCCCAGACCCTCTCTCTAGTGACGCACCATGGTGGGGACTCAGACACAGAAGAGACGAACCTGTTCCTGGGCCCCTCGAAGAAGTACTCGACGCCTTCCGCCGCCTTCACCAGGTCCCTCCTCATCCTGTCGACCCAGTAGAAGTACTCCCGGCGGGCGAGCCAGACGAGCCTGTCGTCCGAGCGCCAGCACACCGGATAGTCGTGGACCAGCCTTCCAGACCATACGAGGCTCTTCCGCTCCCTGAGGGCCCCGACGACGGCGGCGTCAGCGTCGCGGGCGAACATGCCCGAATAGCGCCCGGCTTGGGAGGTGAACTTCACCTGGTCGTCGAACGGCGCGAAGACCGGGAGCCCTCGCCTTTGGGCGACTGCGAAGTCTTCCTCCCCGTTCCCGGGCGAGATGTGCACCAGTCCCGTCCCGGTCGTGACGTCGACGTACTCCTCCGCGACGACGCGGTGGATCAGCGCGCTCTGCCTCATCTCCCTGAGGCCTGTAATCTCATCTAGGAGAGGGTGCTCATAGGTCAGCCCTTCGAGGTCGGCCCCTTTGACCGCCCGGACGGTCTGTCCGAACTTCACGCCGAGCTCCCCGCTTAGGGCCTCCTTCCTGGCCGAGCAGACGACCCACACCTCGGTGCCCACGCGGACGTATTCGTAGTCTGAGTCCGGCTTCACCCCCACCAGCTCATCGGTCACGACCGTGAACGGCATCGTGGTCCAGAGGACCAGGTACGCGCCGTCAGACGTCTTCACCTTGTAGTAGAGGCTCGGGTCATCGAGCTTGTCGTATCCCCCGAGGGCGACCTCGCCCGCGCTGAGCGCGGTCTGACACTTGGGACAGTAGGGGACGACCTTGAATCCCTCGCCAAGCAGCCTGCGCTTCCACCCCGTCTCGAGGTACTTCCACTCCCTCTCGATGTAGGCGTCCTTGTAGGTCATGTACGCCCTGTCGTGGTCGATCTGAAGGCCGAGGAGCCTGTCCGCCTCCATCCAGTCGTTCCTGTACTTGTCGATCAGTCTCTTGCAGGCCTCGACCAGCTTTTCGACTCCGACCTTCTGAAGGTCTTCCCACTTGTTTCCCGTGAGGCCCATCTCCTTCTCGGCCTGCAGCTCTACCGGAAGGCCCTGGGTGTCCCATCCTCCCCTGAACACTATGTTCATCCCTTGAAGAGTCGAGAACCGGTACCAGAGGTCCTTCATGATTCGTCCTCTCACATGGCCCGCATGAGGCTGGTTGTTCAGGGTGGGCGGTCCTTCGACATAGCCGACTGGCTCGCTCTTGGCGACCCTGCGGGCTATCTGCTCTCGTGATGAGGGCAGAGCGTAGAAGGCCCTTACCTGCTCCTCTATTGTCTTCCAGTCGTAGCTTGAGCTGAGTGTTCCCTCTGGATTAGGGTTCGGCGCTAATTTTACGATCACTCAACGCTGGGCGGCCTTGCGCCAGTCCCGTATTTTAGCATATGGCGAACGGGCTCCGCCGCGACTCCCGAGCTTCTGGTTCTGGTGGCGCAACCGGGGCATGAGCTGATAGCTGGCTTGACTGCGGGCGCTTTCTATGAGCCAGGTCGGTGTTCAGTCGCGTCGCCTTTCGACGCGGGGCTGAGTCTCTTCAACTCGTTTCTCAGTCCACTGGTGACCGCAGTGATGGCACTTGAAGGCATACTGAAACGCCTTCTCCTCGACGGTAACCCGGACTTGGTGTTCAATCGCTACATGGTCATCCCATTTCTCTTGAGTAGGACTTCTTGCGTTGCCATAATTCATCCGTTGCGCCGCGAAAGTGCTCGCGCTGCTGGTTCCTGCTTTTGCCGTCAGATAAGAGTCCCTCTCTTTGCTGACCAGATTCTTGCTTAGGAGCCTCACCTGGAACCTCCGACCGCAAGATGGGCAGTGGCGGAAGAACGTCGTGACGCTAGGCACGTC
>JASIEW010000021.1 GCA_030045755.1 Nitrososphaerales archaeon | reverse complement strand
CAACGGAGCCTATCTTGGTCTCGGGCTTCATCCTTCGTGTCGGGGGTCTCTTCCATATTTATCGGTGTTCAACGTGATGCAGGACCCGCGCGCATCTGCAGGTTTGGGGTTACGGATCTCCCAATCCTGAGGACTCCCCCGAAAAGCCGCGGGCCTTCTCCGACCCTGTTGGCGCAGCTAACTACATGTGGTCCAAGTCCGACGAACCTCGTCTCTCCGGCATGACCTATCAGGCATGTTTAGTCGGAGTGAAACATTCTTCGACGGTCTCTAACGAGCCTCATCTTTGCAGATTCCAATGCTTGTTGAGGTGCTCGTCATGGCGTGTAGGTCGCCGTCAACGTGCCGTTTCCTTGAGTCAGGTACCATTGTGTCCTGCCCGCGCCGTTCGACCAGTACTCGAACAGGTGGGAAGGAGATACCCCGAGGGTGGCCACGGCTGTGATGTTTGTTACATCTCCGGGCCCTGAGTTGTAAGAGTACGGAGTCTCTTCGAGAGTGCCGTTGACGTAGACCGCCGGGAGCGTGGTAGAAGGATCAGTCTCTATGGAGATGGTGTAGACATCGTACCGCGAATGGGGTGCGGAACAAACGAGAATTCTCCCAGAGCTCGTGACAGTCCCGTAGTTGTTCAGGGTACCATACACGGTGGGAGACCCGCCTACGCACTCCTCAAGCTCGTTCTCGTTGACGAAGGTCCCGAAGTTGTTTATCGTCCCTCCGTTGTCCAAGGCTCCGTAGTTCGTCAGGACGGCGCCGACAAAATTGTTGATCACGCCCCCACCATTGTAAGGTAATGTGGCGGAGCCGCCGGCGAGGTTCATAATTCCGTAGTTGTCGACTATCCCGTAGTCGCACAGACCCTCGGGGGGACTGTTCAGAATGTTGACGGTCCCGTAGTTGTCCAGCACGCTATAGACGCAGACGCCGGAGTCAGTGATGTTTATGTCAAAGGTCACGCCTGAATCTACAACGTACCGGAGAGCAGGGACTGTGACGCACCCTCCAGAGGAGATAGCCAGGCACAACGTCGGGCCGACATCAGGGTTGGTCTGGGTCAGGGTACATGTGTTCGAGGACCCGTCCCAGGAGGCGGACCCGAATCCGCCGAAGTCTGCTGGGCAAATCACGGCGCCGTCGGAGGCGTTCAGGTCGATGACAGTCGAGTTGAGCTGAGACATTTTCGACACCAGGACCACCTCTGAGCCAAGGGACTTGAAAGTCGCGGGAATCCCTCTGAAGGTCAAGTTGAATTGCAGGTTCAGAGTAGCGTAGCCGTCCTCCGCCGACGAGAGATTGTCGGTCAATAGTGCAGCGGTCTGATTCCCTACTCCACCCTCTCCTTGCGCATCAAGCATCAGCGAGTTTTGAAATCTATTGACGAACGCCCCAAAAGAGGAGGAGAACTGTTCCGCCACCTTGTTGCTCTCGGTCGAGCTTCCTTTGCTTTGTGGACTTGCTGTAGGAGGATTGGGGAAGTAGCGAATCGCGACGCCTCCAGCTAGGGCCGCGAGAATCATGGCGGCCACCACCGCTACGCCGATTTCTCTCATGTGTTCAGCCATACCGCAACCTCGCCCGAGAATTTACGACGGTATAGCATACATTGCTACGCTTTAGTAATCGGACAGAAGTTCTCTCTCATTCATAGCAATATATGGAGGACCCTAAACTGAGAGGATTGGCAAGGGGCAGCCAGTGGCTGACGAGAAAGACCAGGCCGACGCGGGCGATGGCTACGAGTCTCCGCTGACTGGGACGACCTACAAGGTCTACAAGTTCATCTTGAAGCAGCGGAGCCCTGTAGGAGTTTCCGACGTACAGAAAAGACTCGCCCTGAGCTCTCCCTCGGTGTCGCAGTATCACATCAGAAAGCTGATGCGACTCGGTCTCGTCAGGGAGGAAGGAGCTGGCTACGTTGTAGATAAGGTCGTCTTACAGAACATTGTCAGAATCAGGAGGATTACAATGCCGACACAGACGGCGTATGTCGCCTTCTTCGCTACGACATTGCTCATACTCCTTGTCTTCCTCCGGCCCTCCACAATTGATTCCTTGTATTTTTTCGCGCTCGTTGTTAACTCCGCAGCGCTCGCAATCTCGACTTACGAGATGGTCAACACCATCAGGCGGTTCTAGAGCGCTCCGCTTCGACTCGCAGGCAGTCACCAAGGGCGGGACCACCTACGGGCCAGCAGACTTCATCCCAGTCGGAAGCGGTCTAGTCTCCCAGCAGAGAAGCAGAACAAGACAATGCGGGGGGTGGGATTTGAACCCACGAACCCCTAAGGGACGGGATGACCCATTCGAAGCGTGGCCGGATCTTGACTCGGGTTGCGTGTCCCGCACGGTTGACCAGGCTTCGTTACCCCCGCGCTGCGGGCCCCTCGTCAGGATTCCGATAAATAATCGCGCCGTCTGTCACTGGACCGTCGCCACCCTGCTGTTCTTTCTGAGCAGTCTGTGCGAAGCTATCTCGATGATGATGTTGCAATATCTCGCGAGCTGACCGAAGTGCGACACGAGGACCCTAGCGTAACCGTATTCTCCGGACTCGAGCATTTGATGGGCGATTTCCTTCTCCAGCTGCATTGTCTCTTCGACGAGGGTCACGGACCTGCGCACAAGTCTGATGTCGGGCGTCAGGAGCGCCTCCACGGTCGTGTTGAACGCCTCGCCTGCGCGGGCCGCAAGCTTCCTGATGCTCGTGGCCATCCTGGGATCCATCTTGGTCCCCAGCGCCCTGAGCCTCGCCAGCTCTTCGGCCA
>JASIEW010000020.1 GCA_030045755.1 Nitrososphaerales archaeon | reverse complement strand
TAGTTAGCCGCGCCGAGCGGGCCGAACCTCTGGACGGTCTCTGTCAGCTCTGAGGCGAGGCGCTTCTGCCACGGCTCGAAGCCTTCGGGAGAGGCAGGGTACGCGAGGTTGACCTCCACCAGGGCCGCGCTCTTCTTCACCGTGTACCTCAGGCCCCTCGCCAGGCCCAGCTGCCCCAGCACCCTGAACCACATCCCAGGATTCATGAACCGTGCCCTGTTGAACTCCGGGTGCTTGCGCTCTGTTATCGCGACCACGTCCTCCTCAGAGAGGAAGTGCTTCATACCATAGTTGATCTGATCGTTCGTGACGGTCTGCAGGTACCGCCTCAGTACCTCGAAGCTCGCCATTGGATACCCGTGCGTGCTCATGTAGTCGACGTTGTACTTCCACAGACCCGCCTCGCTGGTGTCGCCCGCCTCGATCGCCTCCGCCACCACCCTTCCCAGTATCGTCCCGCCATAGATCGAAGGGCTGATCCCGCCGGCGTCTATGGGCCTCGGCATCCAGGCCGAGTCGCCCACGAGGGCGAACCCGTTGGCAACCATGCAGTCGTTGTGGCGCCTCACGGGGACCTGCCAGTTCCCTTTCGTGTTGCCGGAGTCCGGGTCGCCCTGAGGCTGCTCCCAGTCCTTGATGACAGGATTGTCGTTGAGATACTTGTCTATGAGCGTCTGCAGGTTGTCGCTCAGCCCGAACCGCCCGTTCCGCCTCGCAAGGCCCGACTTCGAGACCCCCAGGCCGATGTTCACCTTCTTCTTGCCCTTCGGGAAGATCCATGCGTATCCGGCTGGCGCTATGAACCGGTCAAGGTGGATGATGCAGTAGTCTGGGTCGAAGTACTCCTTGTCCTCCTTCGCGGGCTTGAAGTCCAGGATGTACCTCCCCGTCCCCACGACGTCGTCCGGGTCGATCTCCTTCTCTATCTTCGAATTTATCGGAAGGAAGCGCCTCAGCACCGACGACGAGCCTGTGGCGTCTATCACGACTTTCGCGCCGTAGCTGAACGACGAGCCGTCGGCCTTGCGGCCCGTGACCCCCGTGATCCGTCCGTCTTCCGACAGGAGCCTCTCCGCAGTAGCCCCGAACATCACCTCCGCGCCCGCCTTCCTGGCGTCAGCGACCTGCCGCTTGGGGAGGACCTTCCTGTTGAGCAGGTAGCCTTCGCCCTCGAAGAGTACCTTGCTCTTCCTGTCCGGCGAGTAGACATAGACTCCGCTGACCGGATGCTCAAGCTCAGGCTGCCCGTACCTAATCCCCGCGTGCTCCGCGAGATAGTCCAGGGACCTCTTGCTCGTCGCGTCGCCGCACGTCCAGCCGTTGTTGGTCTTCTTCCCTGGTTCCTCCTCCTTGTTCCTGTCTATCACGAGCATGCTCACGCTTCCCTTCGAATGGTGCCCTATGGACGCGGCTGTGATGAGTCCCGCCATCCCGCCCCCCGCGATTATCACGTCGTAGTCCGGCTTCTGAGCCATTAGTCGCGAAGACGACTAAAATGCTATATAAGAGCTTCGCCCCCAGCGTTCTTGGATTGAAGAGGAACGACATCGCTGAGCAGCTCAAGGGCCTGGGGCTGACGAGCTATGAGGCCCGCTGCTACGTCTCCCTCGCTTCGATGGGCCAGTCCGACCCGAGAAGGGTGGCGGAGGAAGCGGGTATCCCTTACCAGAGCGCCTACACGGCCCTGAGCGGGCTGGAGGCGAAGGGCTGGGTCGAATTGGTCGTCAAGAGGCCCGCGTCCTACAGGGCGAAGAAGCCCGAGACCATCAAGGCGATGGTCGACTCCAAGGTTGACGACGTCTTCGAGTCTCTGGGCAAGCTGTACAAGACCGGCCCTACCGAGGACGCAGAGCTCGTCTACACGCTCCGCGGCGAGGACAAGGTCAAGGCCAAGGTCTACGAGCTCCTCCGCGACGCCAGGGCGAGCCTGGTGATAGCAGCGCCGACCATCGGCCTCGAGGACGCCAAGCTGATGGAGCTCCTCGCGGAGATGCCGCTCAGAGGGGTGAGGGTGAGGGCGATAGCCGACGACGCGAGCGCAGGGCTGCTCCCTCCGGGCGCCGAAGTCAGGACGGCGAACCTCGTGTCCGTAGACCTGCTGGTCGACGACAAGGTCGCGTTGATCTCGCTGCCCGACTACTCGGCATGCGGGTGGATCGAGAGCCCGGCGGTCGCGGGACACTTCAAGCAGTTTCTCGAGTTGCTCTGGAGCACCTCGTCTCCCGCGGAGCCATAAAGAAAAGGGCCGCCCGGCTTTGTAGCCGAGCCGCCTTGGTCGTTCTATTCGCTCGTGAAGATGGACTGGCTCGACGTGTTCGGGACTTCGGGGAGGGTTTCGCTCATCCTCTTCTCGGCTATCGCAGCCGCCTCTGAGAGGATCTTGTTCGCCTCCTCGCTGTTCTCTGCCTGGTAGAAGGTGGTGCCTGTTATGTTGCCTACGTCTGACATGATGGAGCTGAGCTGTGCGCCGATCTCGCCGAGCGCCCCCTGAGCGTCCGGCATGGCCTCGCCGAGTGTGGTCCTGACGTTCTTGATCACGCCGATGGCCGGGGCGATCGTGGCTGCGAAGTCTCCGATGTCCGTGACCGTCTGGAGCCTCGTCGTGATCTGCTCCAAGGCTATCTTGGACTGCGTGACTATCTTCTGCATCTTGCGGACTTCGGCCAGCTCGTTCGAGTACGCCTTGCTAGACTCTTGGTCGTGTGCCTGGACTGCGGTGACTGTCTTCTTGAAGATCGAGTTCTCCCTCTGCTTGAGCCTGTTCATAGCCTGGTCCAGACGGTTGATCTCCCCAGTGAGCTGCTGGGTCGCCTTCTGGATCTGAGGGCGCATGGGCTCTGGGCCGCGGATCGTGTCGCGGACCTGCTTCGAGAACGGCTCGTCGCTGTCCTGTGTCTTCCATCCCTTTTCGAACTTGCTGCTCATCGTGATATCAGGAGCGATTTGCCGAGGTGCGGAGATGACAGACGCTGACAATAACGTTAGATGGGGTTGTGAAACTTGGTTCACAAACCGCCCGACATCGGGTCAGGTGACCTTGTATCTCGTGGCTACCTTCACTATGAGGAAGATGACGAAGGCGACGATGACGAAGGTGATCACATAGTTGAGGAAGTCGCCTATCATGAAGACCTGGTTGTCGAAGGTCACTGAGTAGGTCTCCAAGTTGCCGACTATCGGTCCCAATGGGATACCGATTGTCGGGAGTATCAGGTCCTTCACTAGCGCCTGTACTAGCATCCCAAGGTAGAGGCCGAGTATGAAGGCGACGGCGAGGCCGAGTACCTTGTACGTCGAGAGGAACGCCTTGAACTCGTTGGCCATCCCCTTCGGGGCCGGAGCGGCAGGAGCAGGCGTTAGCAGCTTGTGGATCTCC
>JASIEW010000019.1 GCA_030045755.1 Nitrososphaerales archaeon | reverse complement strand
AAGGTAGCCATAATCGTGCCGCACGCGGCGTACGAATACTCGGGTCCCGTGGCCGCGCACGCCTACCTGCACGCATCTTCACTCCCGGACCCTGACCTGATCGTAGTGGTGGCGCCCAACCACTATGGAATCGGGAGCGGGGTCTCTACGTTCAAGGACGGGTATTGGGAAACGCCGCTCGGCCGGATGAGGGTCGACCCAGAGGCCTCGAAGGCTCTCGTCGAGTCGGGCGTCGCGGCCTTCGACCCCGAGTCCCAGCGGCTGGAACACTCGCTGGAAGTGCAGGTTCCCTTCCTCCAGAGAATCTACGGAGACGCGACGCCGATCCTCCCGGTGTCTCTCTCCTTCCAGGACATGGAGACGACCGACGCCCTGGCCGACGCGCTCGCGAACATAGTGAAGGACAAGCGAGTGGTCATGGTCGCCTCCTCCGACCTGACGCACTACGAGACAGCGGAGGCGGCCAGGGAGAAGGACGGGGCTCTCCTGGAGAAGGTAGTGAAGATGGACACGAAGGGCTTCTACTCTACGCTCGAGGAGCTCCAGGTGACTTCGTGCGGGTTCGGGGCCATGGCGACCGTCATGAGGGCCGCGATGGCGCTCGGGCTCGCGAAGGGAGAGTTGCTGAAGTACGCCACGAGCGGCGACACCACTGGAGACAACCTTCAAGTTGTGGGGTACTCCTCTCTGAGGTTCCATTGACGATGAAAGCGGTAGCCGAAGCGCCGTCCAAGGTCATCATCACCGGCGAGCACTTCGTCGTTCATGGAGCCTGGGCGCTCGCGGCAGCCATACCCAGACGGACGAAGGTCGTCGTGACGCCTGCTGAGAGGCTCGAGATTGCCTCGACGGCGTTCCCCGACCGAGGAAGCGCCGGGGAGCTCGAACCGCTTCGCGAGGTGGTCAAGTTCATGTCAAGGAGGTACTCGTTCAGCCCCAACCTGAGGGTCAGCGTCGAGTCGGGCGTCCGCGGCGGGTCGGGCCTGGGGTCCTCGGCGTCGGCCCTTGTCGCCCTCGCCTCGGCCGTGTCGAGGTACAACGCCCTGGAGCTGAACGTGCGGGAGGTCATCGAGGCCGCAATGCAGGGCGAGCGTTTGGTGCACGGCAGACCATCGGGGGTGGATGCGGAAGCGTGCGCCAGAGGCGGGGTCATGCTTTTCAGGCCCGGTTCCGGGACAAAGAAGGTGTCCTTCGAAGGGAACAGGAGCCTGCTGGTCTCGTTCTCTGGCACGGTCAGGAGCTCCAAACACCAGATCAGCAGGGTCTCTGAGGAGAGCGAAAGGTTCCCGGGCCTATTCGCAGGCCTGACTCGTTCCATAAGCGCAATCAGCCTGCAGGCGGCGGAGCGGCTCGCAGAAGGCGACATGGAGGGTCTGGGCCGACTCCTGAGCCTGTCCCACGCCGTCCTTTCGGGACTAGGCGTCTCGAGCGAGGGGCTGGACAGGGTCGTCGACGCTTCTATGTCGCTCGGAAGCTACGGAGCCAAGCTGACGGGCGCGGGCGGCGGGGGGAGCGTGGTGTCGGTCGTGCCGGGGGGAAAGGAAAAAAGCATTGCCTCGGGGCTCAACGCGCGAGGGTTTGAGACGTTCAGGACTGACGTTCCAACGGAGGGAGTGAGAAGCTGGCAAGAACGGTGATCGCGAAGCTAGGCGGCTCCGTGATAACCGACCTTTCGAAGCCGCTCACGTACAGGTCGGACGTGGCCTCGGCTCTCTCAGAGGAGATAGCTTCGTCGGACGAGAGGGTCGTGGTCGTGCACGGAAGAGGGTCGTTCGGGAGGGCGCCTCCCGCGCCTCCGATGGCCGCGCAGATCCAGGTCGAGGGAGCGACGGAGGGAACGGCCCTGGCCCGAAGCTCCGCGTACGAGCTCAACAGGCTGATGTGCAAGACTATGATGGAGGCCAAGCTGAGTCCCTTCCCCTTCTTTCCCTTCGACGCGCTCATGAGGGCCGGGCCAACCGGTTCTGCACAGTGGCTCAGGTCTCTCCTCAAGGAGAACTTCACGCCTGTGACCTTCGGCGACTACATGGTCTCTCCGAAGGGCCTCAGGTTTCAGTCCGGCGACGAGGTGACAGTCGAGATGGCCAGGATGCTGAAGCCTGAGAGGTGCATCTTCGCCCTCGACGTGGACGGCGTCTACGAGCCCGGATCGCGGGTGATAGTGCCGGAGCTCTCCCCTGGGAGGATACGCAAGGGCAAGGTGGCGGACGAGGAGAACGCGAACTCCAAGATCAAACAGAAGCTCGAGGTTGCCGCCAGGATCGCGTCGTACGGTACGACCGTCTGCTTCGTCTCGGGCTACAGAAGGAACGAGTTCTCCAAGGCGCTTCGGGGACTCGACTTCTACGGGACGATGGTTAGGTCCTGAGAGGGGCCGCGCGATGCCACTGCTGTCATCGACCGACTTACAGAACGAGATGAAACGGGTCAAGGAAGGGATCGACAAGCTCATCCTCGAGGAACTCCTTCCGAGCTCCGACAAGTCGCCCGAGGTCGACCTGCTCTACAAGATGATGAGAGACTACCCTTCGAGGCATGCCAAGGGCCTCAGGCCCTTCCTCTGCGTCACCGCGTGCAAGGCAGCCGGAGGGAGCGAGAAGAAGGCGATGCTCACGGCAGCATGCCTGGAGCTATTCCAGCACTGGATCCTGATTCACGACGACATCGAAGACGAGTCGGAGCTCAGGCGCGGCGAGCCCGCCCTGCACAGGAAGTACACCGAAGCACTCGCGCTCAATGCGGGGGACGCCCTCCACGCACGCATGTGGGGAGCGCTGCTTTCGAACCAGAAGATCCTGGGGGTCGAGGCCGCCTTCAAGGTCATGGGGGAGTTCTCGACGATGGTGAACGAGACCACCGAAGGGCAGCACATGGAGCTGTCTTGGGTGCACGACAGGAGGTGGGACCTCCGAGAGTCGGACTACTACGAAATGTGCACCAAGAAGACCGCGTGGTACACGGTGGCGAGCCCGACCAGACTGGGCGCCATTGTGGCAGGCGCGGGGGACGGCGTGCTCGCTTCGTTGAAGGAGTTCGGACTCAAGCTGGGCGTCGCCTTCCAGATCCAGGACGACTCGCTAAACCTCGTGGGGGAGGAGAAGGCTTACGGGAAGGTGAAGTCAGACGACATCCTCGAGGGGAAGCGTACTCTGATTCTGCTCCACGCGCTGCACGCCTCTGACAGGGACGAGAGAAAGAAGCTGGTCGCGATAATGGACAAGGAGAGGGAGAAGAAGACGAGTGCGGACGTGTCGTACGTTCTGTCACTCTTCGAGAAGCACGGCTCGATACCTTACGCGAGAAAGAAGGCTAAGGAGCTGATGGAAGACGCCCTGGCATCGTTCAGAGGGACTCCCCTGCGGGGAGACAGGGACGCTGTCGCGCTGCTGGAGTCCTTCGCCAAGTTCGCAGTAGAGCGGGAATGGTAGAAGGAAAGCCGGCGCTGCCC
>JASIEW010000001.1 GCA_030045755.1 Nitrososphaerales archaeon | reverse complement strand
AGAGTTGTACCCGACATCGATCACGCCGACCTTCATTTCGACACCGTCAATCTCCGCGTCGCCCCGCATCTGAGCGTCCCTGTCAAGCCAACCTCTTGATCTGTCTCGGCGTAAGCAGCCACCGCAGCTCCCCGTTGATTCTCGGAGCGAACCCTGGCACAGACAGTCTAGCCATGCCTCCTTTCTTCAGAGCGATTCTAAGGCGCGCGGAGCCGTCGTCTCCGGTGCCTATGATTTCACCGATCGCCGCGCTGAGGTACGGTTCATGCCCGACTATCAGCACGGAGGCGTCTGGTTTCAGTCGAGAGAGCCTTTTGTAAAGCGCCTCTCGGCTGCCTTCTGGGCTCAGCTCCAGCCACTCTTCGAGAGCTACCTTTCGTTTCAGAGCCCTCCGGACAAACACTGCCGTATCCTTGGCGCGCTTCAACGGGCTTGACGCAATCACGTCGAACTTGAACTCTGCCACCGCCAGCGCTTCTGCTATCTCTTCCATCTCTTCTCTTCCCGCGACGGTCAGGGCCCTCTCGCGATCCCTGGTCGCCGCAGCCACCCTCTTCCCAGCCTCTCCATGGCGCAGCAGGTACAGGTCCACTTAGGATGCCCCTCTACAAATATGCCAGCGCTCGCGCAACCGACTGTCCCTCCCACGTGACCTGTATAAGTAGAAACCACACGAGGTATGGAGAGCACATGATTCTATAGCGAGGCCGTCCAATCCCGGCAGTCATTCGTGAACGCCCGCAAGCAAGCCAATAGCTTTTGGCCTAGTCGTTCTAGCTGGAGCGGAGATGTCAGGCTCCGGGGTGGGTCGAGCCTCGCTGTCGCAGCGGTACAAGGAGAAAGTAACGGAGCTCATCAGGCTCTCGAACAGCGCGCTGCCGCGCCTCTCTCCCGACGCAGTGCACGACCTGAGGGTGACCACCCGCCGACTTCAGGCCATGTCAAAGCTGGCGCCCGACACAGGACGCACGCCTAAGAGCCTCAAGTTCGACGCGGCGCTCAGTGAGCTGCTCAAAGCAACCTCTCCCGTTCGGGACGCCGACACCCTGATCCGGAGTCTCCAGCCCTTCAAAGCCCACCTTCCCGAAGGACTCAGCGCCCTGCTTCAGACTGAAAGGGAGAAGGCGGCCCTAGGCGCCCGCGCCTCGATCGGGGCCCTGGCGTACTCCGACCCGCCGTCCAGTCTCTTTCACGCTCGCAAAGGTCCGCGGAAGAGGTACGAGCGGAGGGTCAGCAAGCGAGGGCACTCAGTCGGCAAACTGCTCGGTGTCGTCTTAAAGGACGAATCCAGGGTGACGGAGCTTCACTCGCTGAGGAAAGAAGTCAGGAAACTTCGATACTTGCTGGAGTTGACAGACGAGGGCTCCGCCGAGCTGTCGACCCTGACAGAGTGGCAAGACGCGCTGGGAAGAGTCCACGACATGGACGTGACTGTGGCATTTACGACTGACAACCTCGCGCGGTTCAAGGGAGGAGAAGATGTGCTCGAGGCCCTGAAGAGAAAGCGACACCAAGCCTATCTGGGATTCCGGCGTGGATGCAGAAACTTGGGCTCCAAATCTCTGAGTAAAATTCTCAACTGAGGCCGAGCACGACCGGCCGTAACTATATCAAATATTGCGCCCTATTGGGAAAAATTGTTTCACAAGATTTTCCATCGAATTGGCATTTAGACATGATACGCAGGTTGTTTGGTGCAGGTAAGTAATTCTCTTGCTGGTAAAACAAGACAAGGAGCGACGGAAGGTTCAGATTTCGGGCAAATCCTCGTGCATGGTTGCCCTTCCAAAGAAGTGGGTCAAAGACATGGGACTCCAGCAGGGCTCGGAGGTCACGATTTCGAGGGTCAACTCCACGTCCCTCCTCGTAAACGCGCAGCCGGAGCTCCTCCAGGGACATGGCAAGGAGGCGGTCGTCATGGTAGGGGCAGATGACTCTGCGGAGACAATCTTCAGGAAAGTCGTCTCCCTCTACGTGCTGGGCTTCAGCAGAATAATCATCGACGGGCCGAGGGGCTTCCTGAGCTCTGCAAAGAAACTCGCGCTGAAGGACCTTGTCAGAAGACACCTCATCGGGACGGAGGGCGTAGCCGAATCGAGAGAGAGGATGACCGTACATGTGCTCCTCGGCTACTCAGAACTGAGCGTAGAGAACGCCCTGAAGAAGATGCTGCTGATAATCGACTCGCTCGGCAAGGACGCCATCCAGGTGCTTGAGACGAGCGACCCCAGCCTCGCAGAGGCCACGGCCGAACGACAGGATGAAGTCAGGAGGTTCGGGCTCTATGTGATCAGACAACTCAACCTCTCGCTCAACCAGGACGTGCTCCCTGACCTGCGGCTTGAGAACAGGGACACCCTCGGGTACATCCTCGTCGCAAGAATCCTGGAAAGGATCGCATCGCACGCCAGCAGCCTGGCTGCGGCCACCAGCGAGCTGAAGCCCCTGGGGAAGCCCACGGTGGCGAAACTTACGGCTATGAGTGACTCAGTCTGTGCACTGGTGGATGACGCCATGCTCTCCCTCTTCAAGAGAGACCACGAAGGAGCGGACGCGAACATCGTAAAGGCCAACGACTTCGTCATGAAGGAGGGCGAGCTAATCAAAGCGTTGAACGGGACCGACAGCCAGACCTACTATTCGCTCCATGTGCTCATGGACTCGCAGAAGCGCATGGCAGAGTACGCCAAGGAGATATCGGAGGTCGTTCTCGACATGACAGTAGAGCGGACCCTGCGCGAGCCTGAGCTCGAGATCCGCCAGGCTCTA
>JASIEW010000161.1 GCA_030045755.1 Nitrososphaerales archaeon | reverse complement strand
ATAGGCAAGAGGCAGTACTTCGAATCTCTCCTCGATCCACAGGAAATTGAGAATACGATCTTGAGCGCTGGAGAGAAGGGTTCTAGGAACGCCTATCTTCCAAGCGACGGCACGCTGCTTTTCGACGCCTTCAAGTCTCCGCGAACGGAGGATTTCCACGCGTTGTCCGAGCTCCTAGGCGAGTGGTGCTATTACCGCGTCTAGAACTCTCAGCGACCTGCAAGAGACGTTAAGTAACATCTGACGAAGGGCGAATTCTGCCCCGGTAGTATAGAGCAACCACGCGTACAGCCCGGTCAAACCCTCGCGGCGATGCCGAGAGTATGCCGGCCTTTCGAGTCGGCGACCCGGGTTCGAATCCCGGCCGGGGCAGCCCAAATTGAGCCCCTCTAGCTAATCAAAGGCGGAATCTGGCTAATCCTGGCCGTCTTTTGTGTAGCATTCAGTTCAAGAGTCGGAGGGGGCATCCCCGTACTACTTTGGAGGAGGCACTAGTGTGTTTCTAGTCCTTGCCAGTCCTCAGATTCGTGGTTAGTTCACATTCGTTAGAACCAGGCCAGGGTAGGGAGCTCTCCGTCGGACTTGAACGAAAAGTTCGACTTAGACCCGAGTACAAGCAATTGCATCAGGAGAGGGAGCATCTCTGTCCCCCTGGGAGTAAGAATCCATTCCACGTGCTTTGTGCTCCCTGGCAAGTCCTTTCGGCTGACAGGTCCTTCCTTTTCGAGATCGCGAAGCCTTTTGGAAAGCATCCTTCTAGTCAGTTCAGGGTTCGCCCTGAGTAGCTGGCTGAACCGTGTCACCCCGCGGAACCCTATGTTGACCAGAATCCTCGCCGTCCACCTTCACCTGTCAATCCAAGGTCGGATTGTCACCCTAATCCACCAGTAACTCATGGGCCAAGGGTTCGAATTGGATGGTATGCACTTAGGAAATTAAGGAATCCGGTTTGATTTGAGGCCGTCTACGAAGTAATCGTGAATGATGATTCGCATCAGGTCGTCGGAGCGGAAAATTGCTGCGAGTTCCGGGTCAGAGATCCAGCGATATTCATCGTGCTCCTTGCTCAGAATGACTTCCGATTCGCCATGCACCTGAAGTAGATACACAACGAGAGCCTTGTCATTCTTGGCCGACCCTGAGAGGACATAGTTCCTTGTTCCGAGTCTTCTGGCGACTGACGTGCGGAGGCCTGTCTCTTCGAACACTTCTCTTATGATCCCCTCATCAGGAGCTTCGCCAGGCTCAAGCCCTCCTCCCGGGAGGTCGTAGGCTCCCGGCAGGAATGCGTCGGACTTGGATCTCCGAAGAACAAGGACGTTGTTCCCCCGAGCTATGATGCCGGCCACCCCCACCTTCTCCATCACATTCCCTCCAGTGTCATACCCTGCCGATTTCCGCTACTCTCTCCGGCCTGAACTCGATGATTGAGTTGGGCTTCATCCCACCAATCTCCCACTTGTCTAGATGCCATCCAGCCAGGCGCTCGATTGTGCGCCCTAGTCTCGCGAAGGCAGGACCAGAGACAATCTTCGCCTGACCTTGAAACACAAGTCCTTTCCCCTCTCCCGCGTCCAGTACATCGACCACTACACAACACTTGGGGTTTGCCAAGAGATTCCTCGCTTTCTTTGGTGACGTTGACCGTAGGCATGTAAATCGTTCCCCTGTGATAGAAGTAACCGACGGGAACGCAATGGGGAATACCGTGTTCGTCGTAGCCCTCGCAAGACGGGGGATCAATGTTGATTTCCTGCAAAAGAAGCTCCGCCTTGAGGGTACAAAGAAGCTCAAGGAACTGAAGGATGTAGTCAGATTCACATTCGACTGTTTAGTGTTCTGGTCTGTGGGCATTGCGATAATCGCATTGGCGGCGACGCCAGTTGTGGGATTTGGAAACATTGGGACTTTGTACTTCTTGCGTCAACAGTGGTACTGTCGCTTTACCTATTCCTCCTTCCTATTGAGAAGCTGCACGAAGCAGTCATGAAGGCGAAGAGCTCTATGCGCAGAGACGTTCTTAGAAAGTTCGAAGAGGAACATGAGGAAATTGGGCCTAGAATGTCGCTTGCGAATTAGGTGCTACTTCTTGATGCCCTTGAACATGTAGACAAACTCGAGGCTTGGCCCGCGGACTACACCTATGTCATGCTGGAGGTTGTGATTAGTTTGACACCATTCCTGTTGCCCTATCTGTTGAAGTGACTTGTTCCAAGGCACACATTTCGTGGGCGTGGATTAACTTCTAGACAGAAGCGCAGGTTTGTCCTTTTGTAAGTCCATGGGCGTTTTAGACGTGTTCAATGTTGTGCTCTCGCTGGCTCTGTTGCGTTCATTGGTGCTCGGACTCCCCGTTGCCTCTCTGGTGCCGGGCCGGACGATTGACACCTCTCAACTTGACAGAACCCGCGCTCGGGCTCTGTTTGCATTGTCTGCAGTCGACTCCTCTGGCACCAGAGGCGCAACAGGAACGGGTTCCCGCACCAAAGAACGCACCAGAACCAGCTCCCTCCATACCCAGACTGGAGAACCTCATCCGTGACTCTAGGCGAGATTGGAGAAGGCCGGAATCATTAACTCGCTTCGGGAAGCCACCAAGGATGGCGAAACGAACTTGGTCCGACCCAAGATTCTTGTAATCGGGGGCGCAGGTTTCCTCGGCTCTCACGTGGTCCCGGCGCTCATGGGAGAGGCAGATGTTTCTGTGCAAGATGTCGTCGCCCCGGACTCTGCGTTCAAAATCGCCGAGCACTTTCCAAGAATCTCCTACAGTTGGAAGAGCTTGGTCGACATCAGGTCCACAGATTTGCAAGGCTACGACTATGTGATTAACCTCGCCGCTCAGGCAGATGTCCCCCTGGCCATCAGCAGCCCAAGGTGGACCTACGTTCAGAACCTGGAAAGTTGCTTGCAACTGCTCGAGGCACTGCGGGGGAGTTCCGTCAAGAAGACGGTCTTCATGAGCTCGGAGTACCTCTACGGCCGCGTGCCTCCCGAGAACCTTCCCATCACCGAAGACCAGCCCTTTAATCCGACCAACGCATACGCCGCTTCGAAAGCGGCTTCGGAGCTTCTAATCAGGTCGTACGTCCAGCAGTACGGGCTCCCATGCATGGTCCTCAGGAGCACGACCATGTTCGGTGAACGGAGCCGGACCAATCAGGCTATCCCAATTTTCATTCGCCAGGCTCTGAAGGACAAGCCGATAACCATTGAGGGCGACGGCAGTCAGTCGCGCGACTTCACATACGTCGAAAACACTGTCCACGGAATCAGGCTCGCGCTTGACAGCGACCTGAAGGCGGGGACTTGGAACATCGGCAGCGGGAAGGAGACCACAATCGCAGAACTCGCCGAGACAATATCCAGGATGGCCGGTTCCGAGGGCGGGATAGAATACAGGTCATGGAGGGCTGGAGAGGAAGGGATCAGAATCAGCATTTCCATAGAAAAGGCACATCGGGAGCTGAAGTACAGCCCCATCTGGTCCCTTGGCGAAGGCCTCAAGAGGACGATTGAGTGGTTCAAGGATCACCAGCGGAGCGCTTGGTAGCGCTAGGGCCGCGGGTCGCGCCAGGCAGTCTGACGATCTCGTGGCCGGCCTCGTCGATGACAAGGAATCCCTCTGTAGGGTCTTGCACGCGCGCCTGCCCATTGTAAAACGGCTCGACATAGCCGAACCTCCTTCCATAAGCAGGCTCCCCGTCCCTGCCTACATGGAACCATCCCTCAGCGTCTCGAGCCGGCGCATACCCCTTGTGGAAGACCCCAAGATCGAAGTATGCCTTCCTGTTGAGGCGCACACCACTTGGATCGATGTGGAAGAAGAGGCCATCCCTGCCCTGGACCACAGCTGCTGCGTCATGGTAGTCTCCCGCAAACCTGTACTGCGCGGAATATGCGGGGCGCCCATTCAGGTTGATGTGGTAGTAACTGTGCCGTTTCGTCCTGACCACACATCGGGACTCTTGGTAGTTTCCGACCCAGTCGAACGCTGATTTGTATGCAGACCTTCCTCTGGGGTCTATGTGGCAGTATCGGTCTCCCCGGGTTTGGACCGCGGCTCTCTCTTCATAGAACCCGAATGTCCTGAGGAACCGCCTCCTGTACGCGGGTCTCCCCCTGACGTCGATGTGGAACGCGCCGCTAGCGTCACCCGCGGCGGCAAGCCCTGGATGCCTGAACTTGAGCACCCACTCGTACCTCGCCTCATAAGCAGGGCGGCCCCTGAAGACATGATGAGTTCTGTCGTCTGATACCTTGAGCGGCGTGAAGTCCCTTACGTGCTTGCTTGTGTTAGGCATTTTCTGCCGCCGGGACCGGTTGAACACCGAGAGGAGTGGGAGTCGGGGGAGCATGGGGACGCCGCATGTTGCAATGCCTGCACAGGGCGTTGTCCAGATACGTCCTCTTCAGTTTTTCATACGCATCGCCCCTCCAAATCTCCATCAAAGTCTCCGAAGAAAGGTTCCCGAATTCTCCCAAAGTCCTCCGCAGCGCGTCAGGGGCGCAGCAAGGGTTGAACCTCCCTTCTGTCGAGACCCACGCTTCGCGACCCAGGAACGGGCAGACACCGTCCGGTGCGATTTCCTCACCAAAGGGGTCCAATGGAAAGAGGTTCTCGAGGATGACCTTTTCGCCCGACGGCAGCCTGGTCTCCTCCGCGGCTCTGCGCGACGCTTCGACTATCCTGTTCCACTTCGATATTGCCTCGGGACTCCTTCTCATCGAGAACTCCGCAATCTGGGCGAAATGGACCCAGAGGTGGTGCCCCTTGACCCTATCGACACCCATCCTCGCAGCCAGCCTGACGACCTCCGGAAGCTCGTCCACGTTGGACTCTAGGAAGGTCAGCTGGAAGGTCACTCTGCACCGGTTCCCTCCGGCGTCTGCTAGCTCGTCTCTGACTCGCACGAACTCCCGGGCGTTCCTGAGGACCACGTCGAACTTCGCCCCTTTCATTATCGACTCTGCCGTACCGGCTCTAGCCCCGTTCCAGGATATCTTGACGTCAGACGCGAGGGGGCAGATGAGCTTTGCCCACTCGGTGGTCGGCTTCCTGGGGAACGTCCCATTTGTCGTGAGGTTCAGTTTCACCCCGTACTCTCTGCAGATTGAGAGGATTTCATCGAACTCGGGGTAGAGAAGCGGCTCTCCCATCGTCGACGGGATTATCTCCTTCAAGCCGTAGGCCGACGCTTCTCTGACCACGCGCCTGATCAGACCCGCATCCATCCGGCGCTTCGGCAGTCCCTGAGCCCTTCTGATGACTTGGAGTTGGCTATACTCGCTGTGCTCCTCGCACATTATACAATGAAGGTTGCAGTCATCGGGGTTCGTATCGAAAGTTATCCTCCACGGTCCAGGGGTGCTATCCATTTCTTTGATGCCTCTTGATGGCTGCCTTGTATATCTCCACTACCTTCCGGCAATGCTCCTCGACGCTCGGGACCTGCCCATCTGCTGACTTCAGGTACCCTCGGCTGCCGAGCGAGGAAGCAGAGTCTGGGTCGTCAGCCAGCCGCTGCATCTTGGCTGCCAAGTCCGCTTCATTTCTCGGTTCGAACAGTAGGCCATTCACCCCGTCGCGCACGTACTCCGCCATGCCTCCCAGGTTGGCTGCGATAACGGGAACCCCCACCTGCTGGGCTTCGTGGACGACCAGAGGGGAGTTCTCCGCCCAGATGGACGGTACCACAAGCGCGTCGACACGATCGAAGACTTCCCTGACGATGTCCTCGTTCCTGTATTCGCCAAGCCATTCGATCGACCCAGCCAGCCTGCGAGGCAGGGACGACGCAAGCGCCTTCAAGGCTGGAGTGACCGCCGGGTTGCTCCTGCCCCATATCCGCAGCGTAGTCCCGGCTCCAAGCAAACCGAACGCGCGTATGAGCACCTCTATCCCCTTAGGCACGGTGTGCGTTCCTATGTAGCCAAACACGAAGTGGCCTTCCTCGGTCCTACGTCTTCCTGACAGCCTCCTACGGTCGAAACCATAATCAAGGTACACGAGCTTTTCGTCTGGAATGCCGTACTCGTCATGGAATCTTTTCCTAAGGTACTCGGACGGGGCGACAAAGAAATCCACATACCCGGCGGCCTCGGAGACGTGGTTCATCCTCGAACCGACCCAGTTTGTCCAGTATGCTATGTCACCCTCCTCGGCGTCGGGGAGACCGGCAAAATACCTAGAGTAGCACGACACCGCGCATTTACGGTCCTCTTGGCCATCGCACAGCTTCCATGCTCCGCCCCCCAAGTTAGTCTGAACGAACTGCCCCCTGGGGCACATAAGCCAGTAGTCGTGGAGGGTGAACACGACCGGGACGCTGCTCTTTCTCGCCCTCTCTACGATTGATGTGGATAGATGGTTCAGGTGACCGATATGGACTACATCGGGGTGGAAGCGGCGCAGGACAGCACAAAATTTGTCGTCAACAGATGTGTTGCCATATCGATCTCTGCTGTTCGGCATGTTGATCACGTTGAGACCTATGTGTCTCTCTTCAGCGTCGTACTCCCTTGTCATTTCGTAGTCCGGACGCGTGGGGTCCTCTTCACGGGTGAAGACCTCGACGCTATGCCCAGCTCTGACTAATGCACGAGACAAACTCTGAGTGTACACCTCCGAACCTGCGTTGTAACGCGGAGGATAGCCGTGGATGACCTGTAGTACCTTCATAGGTTCCGGGAAACGCTGTTTCATCGGTATTATCCTTGACGGCTCCAATTCTCGTGTATTTCATGGTCACAACAGCAGTCTTAAATCGAGTCACGGGTCCCTTGTACGTGAGCCTTCTGGCCACTAAAGTAGTGATAGACAAAGATGCTTTGGGATGGGAAGAAGAGCACAGGGATGCTCTGAAGAAATACCGCGAGGTCATCGGCGTCAGCAAGCATCGAGACTTGCCTCAGCGCGGCTCAGACGAAAGGATTGCCGCTTACTGCATAGCGAATGACTGCGATCTTGTCACGGCCGACACCGAGTTCTACATGAGCTCTTTCGACGCTGGTGCGAAGTCGGTCAGAATCAATAGACTAGGCGAACGAGGAGGAAAGTACATTTATCTCGTCGTCTTCGAAAAAAACCTACTACTGTAAAGTGAGCTAGCGTGACAAGAAAGCTTCTCGTTTTTGCGGGCCCTGAGACTACCTTAGTTACCCGAAGGTCTTTCATTGCTTACGATAAATCGGTTGTGGGATAACCATACGCATGGTACGATGGACGCGACCTGACAGCGCCAACCGCTGATGGGATGTTTAGCCATCCGTGGTCATCCCCGTCACACTGGTTTGAGCCCGGAATTCCCATGCCTCTCCCGGCCGGGGCAGTCCAGGCATATAATGAGACCCGTTGCTCATACGGAGCCCCATTCGAGTTCCAATCAGCTTCATTGGACACCATGCGGCCGGGATAGGAATTACTTAATAGACGGTATGAAAATCATACTTCATGGAAGAACCTGAATTGGCCACAGTAGGTACTAAGGGGCAGGTGGTGATCCCACAGCAGTTGCGAAAGGAATTGGGGATCGGGCCGAAGACGAAGCTCGCGATCTTCAGCAGAGAGGGGAAGCTCGTTGCAGTAAAGGTCGAGGCTCCAACGGCCGAGGACGGATTGAAGGACCTCTTCCGGGAGAT
>JASIEW010000160.1 GCA_030045755.1 Nitrososphaerales archaeon | reverse complement strand
ATCGAGTAGGCTTCAGTCACGTAGCCTGTATAGAGGCTGATGAAGAGCAGGCCGAGCCCCAGAGAGAAGGCGAGCACGATGCCAATCTGAGTGTCGCGGTTGGAGACCCGCCGGCCCAGCGCGGCTATGCCTAACCCTCCCAGAATGGAGCCAGCCAGAAGACCCACAATCGGCTGAACGTTTACGAGGATAGACGCCGCCGCCCCCGCGAAGCCGATCTCGGAGAAGGCATGGGCGGTAAAGGCGGAACGCCGGAGCACCACAAAGTAACCTACGACGCCGGCTACGATCGCGATCAATGAGCCCGCCTCGAAGGCGTGCTGCATGAACGCGTATCTCCACATCTGTTGAAAGTCGGCGATGGGATTGAGGTGGGCTGGCAGCGCCGTCATGTTAGGCTATGACACCGACCCCTGAACCGTGGTGCTCCTCGATGCCTATTATCGCCACATTTCCATGCGGGTCCCGGAGGACCTCGACCTGAATTCCGTACAAGTCCGAGAGGCTCTCCGAGGTCAGAACCTGACTTGGAGTCCCTGTAGCCACTTTCCCGTTTGCTATGTAGATGACCTTGTCGAGATGGGGTAGCAGGGGATTGATGTTGTGCGCGATCAGGAGGGCGGTCACTCCGTCCTTGCGCACGATGCCGTTGACCAGGTGCAGCAGCTCCGTCTCGCGTCTGATGTCAAGGTTTGACAGTGGCTCGTCGAGCAACAGGATGTCTGGCTTGCTCACAATCGCCTCGGCCAGGAAGACTCTCTGGAGCTCGCCTCCTGACAGCGCGCCGAGCGGCCGGTGGGCAATGTCTGTGGCCCCTACCTCTTCCAGCGCCCTCTTGGTGGCTTCACCGTCCCGACCTGAAAACGGGTTCAACCCCCAACGCCCCCCTGAGAGCCCGAGACGGACAAGCTCCTGAGACTCGACGTTCGTGTCAGAGTCGATCGTATGGCGCTGGGGGACATAGCCGATCCGGGCGTTCCCCCTCTTTGGGGGCGAACCGAGGATCCTGATGCTGCCAGCGAGAGCTGGCTGCAGACCTAAGAGCATCCGGAAAAGAGTCGTCTTGCCCGCCCCGTTCGGCCCGATGACAGCGACGAACTCGCCCCGGCCGATGGCGAAGTTCGCGCCCCTCCAGACCACTCTCTCTCGGTAGCCTGCGGTGACATTCTCCGCAACGATGAAGTCGGATTCCATCGCGACCCCGACCCTTCGAGTCTCACCTATACCCATTTGGTTAGTTGCCCAGGGCTATCGAGTTCAGACAGTTGGTCAAGCCTGCCACCTCTCCCCCCATCCAGGTCTGGAACAGAAGCATGGGTGGCTGTATGGTTTCGGAGACGAATGTGATCGGAATCTGATACTGGGTGGCGACTACCTTGATCTCCTGTGTGACGGGCATGACGGTCTGAATGTTGTAGACGAGGCAACGCACCGACTGGTTCCCCTCCGAGAGCTGCTGCTCAAACGTAATGATGTCTGAGGGGGACGGGTCGTTCCCTTCCGCGACCGCGAACATGAAGGGCACGGGGGTGATGATGTTCAGCCCCGTCGCGTTCGCCAGGAACTGGACGATGCTCTCGGTCGCAGTTATGTTGGTCCCGCCAGAGTAGTACCGCAGGACTCCTCCCACGACAGTCGCAGACTTCCCGCCGTACTGGGCCCTCAGCTGCTGCTCTGCCTTCATGTAGGACTGGTACAGCGACGAGTTCAAGCTTTCATAGTTCGCGGTGAAATAGGCCCTGTCTGTCGGGTCGATCCTCACGAGGGTCTTGTACATCGCGTGGACGGTGTCGTTCACGTACCACGGGCTATACCAGAGGTGGGGGTTGATGGTGGCGATCTCAGAGTTCGGTATCCCCACGACCTGCTGGGCGTCGAGGACCACCTGGCCCGGGGTGTCGCTGGCATTTATCAGCAACGAGGCCCACGTGTCGTAGTCCATTCCATTGACTATGACGAGTTTCGCGTTGGCGATCGCCCTAGCATCGGCTGGATTAGACTGGTACTGGTGCGGGTCGGTGTTGGGGTCCGAGACGATGCTGGTGACGTTACCGTGCACGCCTGCGAGCTGGGAAGCGAGGCTGCCCCAGAAGTTTTCAGCCGCGACTATCTGGACCACCTCTCCGGAGCCGAGGGATGTGGCCGAAGTGGTGGTCCCGGCTGGGT
Organism: Nitrososphaerales archaeon; assembly: GCA_030045755.1. The sequence continues at coordinate 649 of JASIEW010000160.1, read as the reverse complement.
TCGACACGTACATGTTGGCATAGAATCCGATGATCACGATTGCGGCTATCGAAATGGCAGCAGCGATTACAAGTGCTGGCTTCACGTTTCTGACAGCGTCGGTTTTCGGTCCGGCTGTTATTAGGATTGTTGTGAAGACCTAATAGCCAATGCGGTGAAATTATATAAGGAGTTAATAATACCCTGTAGACGTGCCAATAGTCAGCCTTTCGCTTCCGGACCAGATGGTGAAGGCCATGGAAGAGATACAGGACTCCGTCGGGTTCTCGGGAAGGTCGGAACTGGTCAGAGCGGCCATCAGACTCCTCCTCGAAGACACGCGCGAGAAGGACGCGATGACGGGTAAGATCTCCGCGGTCATAGTCGTCAGCCATGCGAAGGATGACGAAGAGCCTGTCACACGGCTCAAGCACAAGTTTGAGGACATAGTGAAGACACACGTGCACTGCAGAGTTTCCCACGAGGACTGCATCGAGGTCTTCGTCCTGTCTGGCGACGGCCAGCAGATCGCCGGCATGACGAAGGAGTTCGAGAAGGAACGCAAGATCCGGAACGTCAAGCTGCTGCCCACTTAGATTTGGTTAGTGGACCGGGGGGGACATTCGCTCAGCGCATTTCGCGATGGGACTCGAACCCCCGACCTCTCCCA
>JASIEW010000018.1 GCA_030045755.1 Nitrososphaerales archaeon | reverse complement strand
TGCTGCCCACTTAGATTTGGTTAGTGGACCGGGGGGGACATTCGCTCAGCGCATTTCGCGATGGGACTCGAACCCCCGACCTCTCCCAGTCTGGATCTCTTTGCCAAGGGATTGGACGCAGCTTAGCCGTATCCTACCAAACTAGACGACCGGCCCACGGGGCGCTCTCGCACTCACCGGTTAAAAGAATTCAAGTCTCCAGGAGCAGGCCCGTCAAGGCAGGACGAGTCCAAGCGCCGCCATGGAGCTCGTGTGCGGGCGTTGGTTCTGCGCAGACGTCAGGCCGCGCCGGGTGGTTGCGGCTCTCCCGGAGGCTGAAACACTTGGAGCTTGGCCACGATCACGACCGCGGCGAAGAGAAGGGCGCCTGCGATGATGAAGGTTGTGTAGAACCCCATGTAAATCGAGATGAACCCGGAGATCAGCGCCCCGATCATCGACGCCACACCCACCACAGCCGAGTATACGCCCAGCGAAGAGCCTGCGTTCTTCCCGTGGACTGTGTTGAACATCATCGTGTTAGAGGAAGTGTAGTAGAACGCGAAGGCCAATCCTGCGGCGAGAGGGTACAGGACTAGTGCAGGTATGAAAAACGCGGAGCCCGAGAACACCAAGACCGAGACCCCCATCAGAACGTACCCCAGCCCTCTTAGGACCAGGCCTTGGACTGACGTGGCGATCAGAGGGCGCTCGCTGATGTACTTACCGGCCAGCTGGAAAGCCAGGGTCTGGGCCACCATCCCGACCAAGATTACCGCGAAGACCTGGTCGTCCGAGAGGAGGTGTTTCTGCATCGCCGGGACGAAGACGGTGTTGAAGAGGCCGCTCGAGAAGTAGAACAGGATCGTCGAGATGTAGAAGAGCGGGAGGTAGCTCGTCAGGCTTGAGTGCAGCCCTCTGAACACCCTCCTGAAATCCGAAACGCGCGGGAGCCCCAAGAAGAAGAGAGGATCGGCGAGCAGTCGGCTGGAGAAGCTCGGTCTCCTCATCGCCACGACCTCTCGTTCGAACACGAACTGAGGTTCGGTTATCATCACCATGACGAGGCCCGCAGACACTAGCCCGAAGAAGCCGAGCGGGACGAACAGCAGCGTCAACTGCGCCGGAACGGCTTCGGTCCACACCGTGCCGACCACCAGACCGACGACTGTCCCTACGCCTGAGACCATGGACAGCCTCGCGAACGCTTCGGCCCATCTGTTCTTGGTCTCCGTCTCCATTATCAGGAGGTTCAGAGGGGTAGCAGAGGCGACCGAGACGAAGGAGATGACGGAGTAACGCGCAATCGTGCCCGCGGTGGTCTGGTCGAAGTAGTAGGAGACCATGATCAGTCCGACGACTGCGTAGCTCCCCAAGACCAGCAGCCTTCTTCGATGGATTCTGTCCGTGGCGAAGCCCCAGAATATGGACGCGGGTATGCCGACTCCGTTGTAGACCGCGGCCGCCAGGCTTGCATAGATCGTCCCCAGTGTTATGCCGTTCAACTGGATCAAGTAGAGGGTAACGAGCGTGCCGAGGGGGCCGGTGGCGAGCGAGATCGGAAAGGTCGAGTAGACCCAGTCTATCCTGCGGGCTTTGGCCCCTGTGCTCACGCTCCCAGCGGTTGAGCATACGGTTCATCTACCTTACTTCGGTTCGGAACGCGGAAAGCTGAATTAGCGCGGGCATGGCCAGGTTTCGATGACGCTTCTCGGCAGGACGGTCGCTGTGGCCATCCCTGACACCGTGCTTGAGGAAAGGGAGTCGCTGAGGGACAAGACGAACAAACTGGGCGTCATCGCGAGGGCGTGCTCGATTTACGGCGTGGACGCGATCGAGGTGTTCAGAGACGACAAAGGTCGCGGTGAGGCAGAGCTGATCGTCAAGGTCCTTGGTTACCTCGAGACTCCTCAATACCTCAGGAGGAGGCTCTATCCTCTGGACGAGGAGCTGCGATATGCCGGGACCCTTCCGCCCCTGCGGATACCATCACACAAGTCGAAGGTGAAGGTTGACGAACTGAGAGTAGGAGAGGCGAGGGAAGGAGTAGCGAACGGCGACGGCTCGGTGGACGTCGGGCTTGAGCAGGCGGTCGTGGCGGGAGCGAGGACGGCCAAGGGCAGAGTGACGGTCCGCCTGAAATCGAAGTTCCCCTTGACGGGCGAAGTGATTCCGCGGGAGCAGGCGGGCGAGTACTGGGGATACACGGTACGGGCGGCTCCCGCAGGCGAAGTCTTCGCGGAAGGGTGGCTCCGCATCGCGACTTCGAGGCTCGGGAGTCCCTTCACTTCCGAACTCGCGCGCTTGCGGGCGTCCATCCACGGGTCCCAGAGAGTCAAGCTCGTGTTCGGGTCTCCCGCGAGGGGCCTGTTCGACATCTTTGGGCGCGAGCTGCAGCGGTCCGCAGACTTCGTCGTGAACCTGATTCCAGACCAACAGGTGGTGTCGGTCAGGACTGAAGAGGCCATCTTTGCCGGACTCGGCCTCCTCGATGTCCTTTCCGCAGACAAAGCTTAAGAGCGATTCTAGAACCGGGCGTCTGGGAAGGTTTAGCGTGAGTTGGGACACCGTAAGTATTCCGCGCCGCGTAGAGGTAGTCTTGCGTACAGGCCCAGAGGACGGGCCAAGAGCCTAATCCCTCGCATCCGCACCTGGCCGAAGATCGACTCTGAGAAGCCCACGGTCTTGGGCTTTCCAGGCTACAAGGCGGGCACCACCCACTCGATCACAGTGGACGACAGAGCGAAGACGCCGAACTTCGGAAAGCCGCTCTTCAACATCTCTAGCGTCCTGACGTTCCCTGAGGCGGAAGTCGTAGGGTTGCGACTCTACGCCCGCGAGAACGGGGCGGACATGGCGATCGCCGACCTCAAGGCGGGAACCCAAACGACCTCCGACAAGCTCCCCCTAGAAAGAACGGCCAAGGTGGCTGCGCTCGTGTCGTCGGTCCCGCAGGAAGCCGGTCTGTCGCAGAAGAAGCCCATAGTGATGGAGATAGGGGTAGGCGGGGGCGACGTGAAGGCACAGGTCGACTATGTTCTGGGGCTGCTCGGAAAGAAGGTGAAGTTCACTGACATCTTCAAGGCAGGGATGTACGTCGACGTACTCGGCATTACGAAGGGGAAGGGTTTCGAGGGGCCCATAACCAGGTTCGGGGTCAAGAGGAAACAGCACAAGTCGAGGAAGACCGTCAGGGAAGTCGCCGTGATCGGGCCATGGCACCCGGCCGCGGTCATGTACACGGTTGCGCGCGCTGGGCAGATGGGGTTCCATCAGAGGACTGAGACTGGAAAGAGGATAATCCTAACGGGGAACGCAAACGAGAAGCCGATCACGCCGGAAGGAGGGTTCACGCACTTCGGGAGGGTGGCAGGAGAGTACGCCGTCCTGAGAGGCTCCGTGCCCGGACCGGCTCGCAGGTTCGTGCTCGTCAGATTCAGGGTCCGGGGAGTGACGAAGAGTCAGGCTCCGCCCCAGTTGATAGAGATCAGCGCAGCCTTGAGAAGTGGGTCCAAGTGAAGGCGGAAGTCCGCGGTCTAGACGGCGAGGCTGCCGGGAAGGTCGATGTCCCTCAGGTCTTCGAGACGCAGCTGAGGCCCGATCTGGTTAGGAGGGCGTTCTGGCTCGTAGGTTCGCACGGCTTCCAGCCGAAGGGCCGCGACCCGATGGCCGGCGAGAGGACGACGGCCGAGACCCACAGCCCCCCGACGGGGACGGGGAGAGCGAGGATACCCAAGGTGAAGGGCGAAGGATACTCGAGGAGCGGCATGTCGGCCGGCGTAGCAAGCGTGGTGAAGGGAAGGCTGCCCCATCCTCCAAGGTCGGAGAAGGTCATTCACTTCAAAGTCAACAAGAAAGAGAAGCGACTGGCTACCGAGTCCGCGATTGCTTTCACAGCCAACCTCGGGGCCGTGAAGGCGAGGGGCCACAGGGTCGAGAAGGTCGAGCTCCCTCTGGTGGTGGCTGACGAGATAGAGGCGGTCGAGAAGACCAAGGAACTCGCGTCCTTTCTCAGCAAACTGGAGCTCGACGCTGAGCTGGCGAGGGTAAGGGACGGGACCAAGAGGAACACAGGTAAGAGCAGGCTCAGGGGAAGAGTATACAGGACCCCTGTCGGGCCGCTCATCGTAGTGACAAACGACCGTGGCGTGGGCAGGGCCGCGGGCGGGATCCCTGGAGTGGACGTGAGGCGGGTCGAGGACCTCAGCGTGCTCGACCTGGCGCCAGGCGGGGAGCCGGGCAGACTGACCATATGGACAGAGTCGTCACTCGGGGCGCTGGGAATCAATTCGGAGGCGGCCGCATAACCATGAGGCTTGAGGACGCGCAGAAGATACTCTTCAGACCCTACGTCACCGAAAGGACATTCGACCAGATAGAGAAGGAGAACAAGCTCTGCTTCATAGTGGACGACAGGGTGACCAAGACCCAGATAGCGAACGCAGTCGAGGCGCTCTACGAGGTCAAGGTAGACGCAGTGAACACCTCGAGGACGCTGAAGGGGAAGAAGGCGTTCGTCAGGCTGTCGCCCGAGAGCAGGGCTGCTGACCTGGCGACCAAGCTGGGGTTGGTGTAACCTTTGGGCAAGAGAATTCTCCAGCGAAGGCGCGGTAAGGCGGGTATCCAGTTCAGGGCTCCGATAAGGGGCAAGATAGCTCCGGTCAGATACCCGATGGCGAACAGTGAGGCACAGAGCGCCGTCGTCACGGCCATCCTGGACGAAAGAGGTAGGAGCGCGCCTCTGGCCCAGCTCAGGTTCGGCGATAACACGTACACCTACCTGCCAGCGGTCGCCGGCATGTCTGTCGGCCGTGAGGTCTCGTTGGGGAGGTCGGCGAACCCCAGCGAGGGAAACGTGATGCCGCTCTCGTCGATCCCTGAAGGAACCAGGGTCTGCAACATCGAGCTCAGGCCGGGCGACGGAGGTAAGCTGGTGAGGGCTTCGGGCGGATCTGCTGTCCTGTTCTCGAAAGCGAATGGCAGGGCGATAATCAAGCTCCCGTCGGGGAAGAACATCATGGTCAACGACACCTGCAGGGCGACGGTCGGAGAGGTCGCTGGGGGCGGCAGGAGAGAGAAGCCGTTCCTCACTGCCGGCGCGAGGCATCATGCGATGAGAGCGTCGGGAAGGGTCTACCCCAGGATGAGAGGCATAGCGATGGCGGTCGTCTACCACCCGTTTGGAGGCGGAAGGCACCAGCACCCCGGCAAGTCGACCAGCACTCCCCGAAACGCGCCGCCAGGAAGGAAGGTAGGATTAATAGCGCCGAGGAAGACAGGACGCAAGAGATTGGCCAGGGCAAGCGCGGAGGTTTCCAAGTAGATGCCGAAAGAGTTCAGGTACAGGGGGAAGTCTCTGGAGGA
>JASIEW010000159.1 GCA_030045755.1 Nitrososphaerales archaeon | reverse complement strand
GGAGGATCGAGCTTTTGCTCTGCGGGCATATGGACACCGTTCCCGGAGACCTCAGGGTAAGGAAGACGAAAGACACGGTCTCGGGCAGGGGAGCCTCTGACGCGAAGTCTCCTCTCTGCGCGCTCATGCTGGCAGGCTCAAGGTCGGCAGACTCCGGGGTCCACGTGACCTTCGCCGGCGCGACCCAAGAGGAGGGAGCCGGAGCAGGGATAGAGGAGATCATCAGAGGCAAGTCCAAGTATGACTTCGCCGTCTTCGGCGAGCCGAGCGGGGCCCACAAGATCACGATCGGCTATCGGGGAAGGGTCAGCGTGAACATCGTCGTAAGGACGGGCGGAGGGCACGCAGGCTCACCGTGGGCGCACTCGAGCGCCTTCGACGAGTTCAACACCGTCCTTTCCAGTCTGAAGGCATACGAAGCTTCGAAGACGGTGCCAGGAGACCACTTCAGGTCGGTCTCGCTCTCGCCCACCATCGTAAGTGCGGGGTCCTTCCACAACGTCGTTCCCAACAGGTGCGAGGCGACTCTGGACCTGAGAGTCCCTCCAGGTCTGCCCGCCAGCGAGGCCCTGAAGGAGATATCGACCGTCGCGAAGTCAGCGTCGGGCTCCCAGGTCGAGGTAAGGCCCGGAGAAGTCACGGAAGCCTATGAAGCCACGCCCGCCTCGACGCTCGTCAGGGCGTTCCAAAGGGCGATCCTCCTCAGCATCAAGTCTAGGCCAGCACTGGTGAGGAAGACCGGGACGGGCGACATGAACACATTCGCCCAGAAGAGAGGGGTGGAGTGCATCACCTACGGCCCCGGCGACCCCACCACAAGCCACACCGACGAGGAGACTGTGCAGATCAAAGACTACCTGAACAGCATCGACGTCATCACCGAAGCGATAACTCAACTAGGCAGGCTGGCGGAGGGTCCGCGTTGAAGGGAAAGGACCTGCTCACGCTTTCCGAGCTGACTCCCTCGGACCTGGAGTCCATATTGCGCCTGTCGGACGGACTGAAGCGGGGCCGCAAGATAGGCGCAGGATCTTCAGCGCTCAAGGGAAAGAGCGTGGCGCTCATCTTTGAGAAGCCGAGCACCAGGACGCGGGTGAGCTTCCACGTCGCGATAAGCGAGCTCGGCGGCAACCCCATCAGCCTCAGCTCAAGCGAGCTTCAGCTCGGGCGCGGTGAGACGATCGAAGACACTGGGATGGTCCTGTCAAGATACGTCCACTGCACTGTGGCCAGGGTGAACTCGCACGGTTCCGTCGTCCGGCTGTCAGACGCGTCCTCGGTCCCGGTGATCAACGGCCTCAGCGACCTCTACCATCCCGTTCAGATCCTCGCTGACCTGCTGACGCTCAAGGAGAAGAAGGGCCGGCTGAAGGGCCTCAAGGTCGGCTGGGTCGGAGACGGTGACAACGTCTGCAACTCCTGGGCCCTCGGTGCGGCCCTTACTGGCATCCACTTCATAGCCGCCACGCCCGCGGGCTTCGAGCCGTCGGGAGAGGCTCTCAGGGAGGCGAAGCGCATCGCCACAAGAACAGGAGCCCAGGTCAGGGCAGTGAACGACCCTGAAGAGGCCGTCAAGGGCGTAGACTGCGTCATCACGGACACCTTCGTGTCCATGGGGCTCGAGTCAGAGCGCGACCGAAGGGCCCGGACGTTCCTGCCGAGGTACCAGGTCGGCCCCAAGCTGATGTCGATGGCCAAGGAGGACGCAGTGTTCATGCACTGCCTCCCGGCTCACAGGGGCGAAGAGGTCACCGCGGACGTGATCGACGGCCCGCGTTCCGTCGTCTTCGACGAGGCTGAGAACAGGCTCCACACGGAGAAGGCGCTCCTCTGCTTCCTCGTGCTGGACCCGAAGGAGCTCTCGAAGCTCAGGTTCTAAGAACTTCGAGGCCGAACCGGGAGACCAGATCGACGATCCTGTTCTTGTGCCTGCCCAAGCCCTTCCAGTCGAGAGCCGCGTATCTTACCGGGGCGCTCGTCTTCTGGATCATCTGGCCGAGCAGGGCCTCGTCAACGAACTCCAGCACGTGCTTGGGCGCTATGTACGAGAACGCCACCTCTCCCTCCACCTCGAGCTTCGTGAACTTCTCCGGATAATGCGTCCCGCCGAACCCGATGGCTATCTCGCTCCAGACAGTCTTCTGAGAAAGGCTCTCCACCAGCGACTCGGCGACCACAGCCGCGGCCTTCTCGTCTCCCCAGTATCTTTCGGAGGAACCGATTTCTACGAAGAGGACAGGCTTGCCCAACGAGGTCGGCCCGTGATGGGTGGCTTCGAGCGTCACTTCGTAGTCCTTCACCAGCGTACGCCGCCTGTTCAGAGAGACCATATAGTTCTTGAGAAGGGCCGGGTCGACGCGGCCGAACTCCCTAGCCGATCCGCCGAACTTCGCTTCTGAGAAGTTCCCCGTCGTGTGCGCGGTCAGGGAGGCGATGCCAGACGTGGCGCTGTGCCTGGACAGAAAGATGTAGGCCCGGGGATTGAAGAACTCATCCAGGTTCGGGGGAGAGACTATCGTCTCCTCGAAGAGACAGAGGAGGAGCGACCCCCTCTGGAAGACCGGCCTCCCGAACAGGTTCACGCCGGTAGACTCGAATCCCTGCCCTGTCAGGGCGTCGGCCAGCGTCCTCGAAGCCAGGTCAGACGACGAGGCTACGATTAAGGTCGCGGGCTCTCCCTGCGGAGCGAAAGGCTGGCTCAAGGGCCCGCCTGCGGGCCGCTGAGCAGATAAATCGGACGAGGACCCACTGGGGGACGGCTTTTGAGGCGGCCCGCGGGGAAGGGAAGCGCTTGAAGGACGAATACACGTGGATGGAGGATACGAACGACCCCCGCGTGGCTGAGTGGGCAGCAGAGCAGGACAAGGCCGCCCGCAAGTCGGTCAGGGCCTACTCCGCAAAGCTGCTCCCGCGTCTTACGAAGCACTACAGCCTCCCCATCATGCGCTCGGTGCAACTCACGAAGGCAGGCATCATCACTTTCTTCTCCGACGACAAGTCGTACAAGGTCCAGCTCGTTCACCGCGACGGACAGACAGAGACGATCTCGGACTCTGCGCGCCTGGGCAAGGACGCAGTAATCCAGGGAGTGCGAGCCCGGGATGACGGAAGGATGATGGCCCTCCACCACTCGGTGGGAGGGAGCGACGAGGGCACCGTGTCCATCCTCGACCTGAGAAGCGGGGAGAAGGTCGACGAGCTGCACGGCTTCGTCGGTCAGATACTCTGGCTGGGAGACGAGTCCTACTACTACGTCCGGTCTTACCGCGACAGGAAGGCCCCTGACGGCGTCGAGCCTCCGACGGACCGCGTCCTTCTCCGGAATGATGGCAAGGAGCATGTAGTCTTCGCAACGGGCTTCAAGACCAACACGTCCGTCGGACTGTCAGCGTCACATGACGCCTCAAGGGCCCTGGTGGACGCGTTCCATGGCTACTCGAGGAGCCGGCCGTACGCGGGAGAACTACGACGGCCCGACACCTGGGTTCCGGTCTATCCCGAGAAGCAGGCGATAGTCAGCAACATAGACTACATCGAAGGCAGACATCTCTTGCTGTCGTTCGAAAGGAGCTGCGGCGAGGTCCTCTCGGTCAGAGGCGGACGCGTGAGCAGACTCGTTAGAGAGGCCCGCTGGCCCATTCTGGAGTCCGTGCTGGTGGGCGACAACCTGCTTTCCCACTATCTCGTCGACGCCTGCTCGGAGCTTCGCCTCCACGACTTGAAAGGAAGGCTCAAGCGCGCCATCAGGTTCGACGTCCCAGGTTCCCTGTTCGGTGAGCCCGCGATCAGTGCGCTCGGCGACGAAGCAGTCTTCACGTTCAGCTCGTTCGCACTCCCATACAGGGTCTACTCGCTCAGGCGCGGACGGCTCAGGACAGTCCTTTCCATGGAGCTTCCGGGGAAGTACTCAGTCAGTCACGGACAAGCAACTTCTGCCGACGGAACGAAGATACACTACTTCATGACTGCCGGTACAGGCACTTCGCCGAAGAAGGTCCTCCTCTTCGGTTACGGCGGGTTCAGGATATCCCTGTCGCCGTCGTTCAACCCGGCCTACGCGCCGCTGCTCGAGGACGGGGGCGGATACGCTGTCGCGAATCTCCGAGGAGGGCTGGAACACGGCGAGGAGTGGCACAAGGCGGGCATGAGGGAAAGGAAGTTCAACGTCTTCGACGACTATCTCGCAGTCCTGGCCAAGCTCAAGCGCGAAGGCAGAACGGTCGTGGGCTTCGGAAGGAGCAACGGCGGGCTGCTGATGGGCGCGACGATGAACGCACGGCCGGACCTCTTCGCGGGCGTGCTGATCGGCTACCCTGTGCTCGACATGATGTCCTACCACAGGCTCCTGGTCGGTCGCGCTTGGGTGCCGGAATACGGCGACCCTGACGACCCGAAGGACAGGAGCTTCCTCATGAAATACTCCCCTTACCATCACGTATCGAGCAAGAAGCGATACCCGCCGGTCTTCATCTACACCGGGCTCAAGGACGACAGGGTCCATCCCTCCCACGCCTTCAAGTTCTATTCGCGGCTCACGGACGTAGGAGCGAGGGTCTCGCTGAGGGTGGAGTCCGAGTCAGGGCACATAGGCACGACCCCCGCGGCGAGGATCAGGGAGGAAGCGGACAAGTTCGCATTCGTCTACAAAGCCCTGGGCATGCGTCCGGGGAAGTCCCGGATTTAGAAGAACTACTCAAGACATATAAGGTGTGCAGGCGCAAGCGGCTACAGACTCGAAGATGGGATTCAGAGAATTCCTCAGGTCCTCGGCCGCCATCTTCAGGCTGGCCCACAAGAGCGACAGGGACGAATTCACGCTCTACCTCAAGCTCGTAGCCCTGGGGATAGCCCTCATCGGGACGATCGGCTTCGTCATCAAGCTCCTCGGCAACATATTCTTCGGCTGAAAGATAGAGTAAGGTTATTAGGCCAATCCGAGTCGGCATGCTTCTAACGTGGCCGCAGTGAGTGAACAAGAGAGGACGAGCTCGATCTTTCCGGTCAAGACCACCGGAGGTCAGGAACGGACGGTAGCCACCTTCGTGGCCACAAGGGCCGTGCAGAAGGGCAAGCCGATCTACTCGGTCCTCGCGCTGGACACATGGAAGGGGTACGTCCTCTTCGAGGCCCCAAACAGCCAGGTGGTCGACGAGAGCATCCAAGGCTTCAAGCACGTCAGGAGCAAGATCCCAGGCATGATGCAGTACTCCGACATCGAGAAGTTCCTCGTCACGAAGTCCATGGTCGCCGAGCTCAACGAGGGCGACACGGTGGAGATAGTCGCAGGCCCGTTCAAGACCATGAGGGCCAAGATCTCGAGGCTGGACAAGGAGAAGCAGGAGATCACCGTGGTACTCATCGACACGGCCTTCGCAATGCCGATCACGATCGACGCGTCCTACGTCAAGGTGGTAGAGCGTGCGAAGCCGGAGCCCGCAAAGTGACCTGACATGGGCGAAAAGAAGGTAATCAACGCGCTAGTGATAGGAGGAGAGGCGAGCGCCGGCCCGCCGCTGGGACCCGCCCTAGGGCCACTGGGGGTCAACGTCCTCGGGATCGTCAACGAAATCAACAAACAGACGGCCGACTTCAAAGGGATGCGCGTCCCGGTCAAGGTCGAAGTCGACCAAGAGTCCAAGCAGTTCGTCGTCTCGGTCGGCACGCCCACCACCTCCGCGCTCGTCGCCAAGGAGTCTGGGATTCCCAAAGGGGCGTCAAAGCCCAAGACCGAGTCCGCGGGCGACCTCACCATCGACAAGGTGGTCACGATTGCGAAGAACAAGATGGCTGGCTCCTACGCGAAGACGGTCCGAGCGGCAGTCAAGGAGGTCGTAGGAAGCTGCGTCAGCATGGGAGTCACCATCGAGAACAAGGACCCGAGAGAGTTCATGGACGAGATCGACGCCGGCAAGTGGGACTCGAAGTTCCAGTAACACGTCTCCTGCTGAGCAACGCTAATTAGTCTGCGAAGGCGTTGCAAAGAACATGAAGTTTCTTCTAGAGCATCGGCTTCCTAGGAAGCTGAGGTACGCGAAGGTCCAGCTCGAGGCGGGCTCAGTCTCCCTTTCTTTCCATCTCGACGGGCGCGCAGCCGACTGGCACGCGTCGATTGGCGAATCGAACAAGGAAATCGAGATGACTGACCGCGAATACTCCAGGCTACGAAAGATGGTCCCCGCGGTCGAGACTCTCGATGACGATGGCGAGAACGTGATTGTGAGGAACGCAGAAGGCTACGAGGAGCAATGGCAGAAGCCCCGATGGGTCCTCAGACAGGTTCACAAGAGGCACTCGGAGGCGTAGCCCCGGCGAAGCTGAGCGTGGACCTTCGTGCCTTGGACAACTTAGAGTCCGGAGGGGGAGTCCATCCGAAAGGCGTGGAGGGCGCCGCAGCACTTCCGACGGGAGCACTTGAAGCGGCGATCCAGGTCATCGACACGGCCGAGCTAAAGGGCGTCAGGCTGCGCCTGCTGGGCGGCCTCGCGTTCAAGAAGCTGTGTCCCAGTGCTATGGAACCGAGGTATCACAGGGAGAACAAGGACATCGACCTGATGGGTAGAAGGAGCGACACCAGAGGGGTCGTCGACGTCCTTGAGTCGCTCGGCTACAAGCCGCGTGAGATCTTCAACAAGCTGAACATGGGACAGAGGCTCATCTACTACGACCTCCAGAACAAGAGGCG
>JASIEW010000158.1 GCA_030045755.1 Nitrososphaerales archaeon | reverse complement strand
GACGGGGGGAATAAGAGTTGAGCGTGGTCGCGGCCAAGGAGCTGGAAGACGACGCGAAGAAGTACGCAGCCGAGGCGATCAGGCTCGACTCGCAGGGCGCCCACGGCATGGCGATCCAGATGTACCAGAAGGCGATCTCCACCCTGGTCAAGCTAGTGCACCTCTATCCGGACTACAGGCTCAACCGGCAGTACACGGAGCGCGCGATGGCCTATCAGGAGCGCGTTAAGGCGATCCAGGCGGCACACGGGCTCCTCCCGCAGGACGAGCCTGAGTCAACATGGGCGCCCGCGGGCAAGGAACCAAGCGATTCACCGACGGCGAGCGGGCCGAGTCCTGGCAAGGGGCCGCAGGTGGTCCAGCAGCTCAAGGCCTCCTTCAGCGAGCTCGTGGTCACCGAGAAGCCGGAGGTGAAGTGGGACGACGTCGTGGGCCTCGAGGACTGCAAGCAGGCGATCAGGGAGTCTATAGTGTTCCCTTACCTCAGGCCGGACCTCTTCAAGCTCGGATGGCCGAGGGGCATCTTGTTGTACGGACCTCCAGGCTGCGGAAAGACGATGATAGCCGCAGCGACAGCCGCCGAGATCGATGGATACTTCATCTCTGTGGACGCCGCCTCAATAATGAGCAAGTGGCTCGGCGAGGGCGAGAAGAACGTCTCGAAGCTCTTCAACACGGCGAGGAAGATGCTCGCGGACAACAAGCCAGTCATAGTCTTCGTCGACGAGATCGACTCGCTCCTGGGTACCAGAGGGCAGGAAGTGGGCGGTGAGGTCAGAGTGCGCGACCAGTTCCTGAGGGAGACGGACGGGATCAACGACAAGGGAAAGAACCTTCACCTCTACGTGATAGGCGCGACGAACAAGCCGTGGTCCCTCGACCCTCCTTTCCTGAGACGTTTCAACAAGCGGATCCTGGTCCCTCTCCCCGACAGCGAGGCGAGGATGTCGGAGTTCAGGATGTACACGGCCCCGCTCACCCTGGACGAAGACGTGCGCTTGGACGGACTCGCGAAGCTCAGCGAAGGATATTCAGGGAGCGACATAAAGGACATCTGTCAGGGGGTGCAGCTCAGGGTCGTGCGAGAGCTGTTCAGCTCAGGGAAGGCACTCGAAAAGGAGACTCAGACCAGGCCTATCTCGTTGTCAGACTTCAAGGAGGTCATGAGAACGAGGAAGCCTTCGGTGTCGGCCGAGATGTACAGGGCCTACGCCCAGTGGTCGAGCAACTTCAGCGCCCTCTAGCCGTCGCCTTCCGCCGGACCCTCCGTACACTAATAACCGGTCGCCAACGACCTCCTGGTCCATGAAGAGGCTGACCTCGCCGTCTGAACTGAAGGAGATGCAGGGGAAGGAAGTGCACCTCCAAGGGTGGGTCCACGACGTGAGGGTCCTGGGTGGCATCAGCTTCGTGCTTCTGCGGAACACCTCGGGCATCGTCCAGATAGCGGCTCCGAAGAAGGACGTCCCTGCGGAGGTCTTCCAGTTCATCGCCTCGCTCCATCAGGAGGACGTCATCTCGTGCAAGGGCCTGGTCAAGGAGAGCAAGGCTGCCCGGCACGGGATCGAGGTCGTGCCGAAGGAAATCTCCGTGATAAGCAAGGCCGCGGCTCCGTTGCCCCTCGACCCGAGAGGCGTTACTCCCGCGTCCCTCGACACGCGGCTCGAGTGGCGCTCGCTCGAGCTCAGGAGGCCCGAGTCCTCGGCGATCTTCAAGGTAGAAAACGCGATCGTCCAGGGCTTCGAGCAGTACCTCCAGGGCGAGGGCTTCATCAGAGCCTTCACTCCCAGCATCATAGGAGGCGTCTCCGAGGGTGGCTCAGAAGTCTTCAAGATCGACTTCTACGGCAAGGAGGCGTTTCTTAGGCAGGACCCGCAGCTGCACAGGCAACTCACGATAGCGGGGGGCTTCGACAGGATCTACGACCTGGGGACCAACTGGCGCGCCGAGGTTTCACACACCCCCAGGCACCTGAGCGAGCACCGGACCCTGGCGCCTGAGCTGGCTTTCATCGAGGACGAGAGGGAAGTCATGAGGCTCGAGGAGAGGATGGTGGTGAGCGGGATCAAGAGGGTGGTCGAAGACTGCGCTGAGGAGCTCGCGACCCTGAAGGTGCAGCTGACCGTCCCTTCGACGCCCTTCCCCGAGGTCGACTTCCCGGAGGCCTACGACCTGATCGCGAAGCTGGGCCGGGACCCTCACAGGGGCGAAGACATCGAGGACCCCTCTCAGAGGGAGCTGGGGAAGCACATCAAGGAGACCACGGGCTCGGACTTCTTCTTCCTCAACCGCTTCCCTTCAAAGATAAGGCCGTTCTACGTGATGAGGGTGGATGACGACCCCCAGTACGCGCGCTCGTTCGACCTGGTCTACAAGGGGATAGAGCTCTCCTCGGGAGGACAGAGGGAGCACAGGCACGACAGGATCGAGGCCCAGATCGAGCAGCTGGGGATGAACGCCTCTTCCTTGAAGTGGTTCACTGAGCCGTTCAGATACGGGGTTCCTCCGCACGGAGGATACTCCTTCGGAATCGAAAGGTTCACGGCGTACATCCTGGGGATCGAGAACATCAAAGAGGCAGTCCTCTTCCCGAGAGACCCGGAGAGGCTCCAGCCCTAAGGATACGGCCTTAGCCCGGCCTCGCGTTCCGTCTCCACGAGCAGCTCCATCCCGCGCGCCTGCTTGACTGCGACCCGCAGCTTGTCGAAGTCGCCTATCCTCCTCTCGCTCCTCTTCCCCGGGACGATCACCTTGGTC
>JASIEW010000157.1 GCA_030045755.1 Nitrososphaerales archaeon | reverse complement strand
TCTTACCATAGCGCCGGTCGAACGCCTCTCCAAGGCCGCAGAGCTCATGACCTCGCGCCGAGTCTCGTTCCTTCCGGTCGTGGAGGACGGAGTGCAGGTAGGTTGTGTGACCGTCTCCACGCTCCTCGCGCACGCAGATGGGCGCTCGTCGCGCATGAAAGTACAGGAAGCGATGGAGCCTCCGCTCCCATCGGTCGACTCCGCGGGATCTGTTTCGCTTCCCGGGACCCTGCTCGGCGGCAGGGGCGCCGTGGTCGTGACGAGAAGGGGGAGACCGGTAGACATACTTACCGCCATGGACGTGATCGGGTACATTGGCCAGAAGTGACCGTCTAGGGTTCGGGACCAGGGCCGTGCATGCTGGCGAGGAGCCTGACTATTCCGCCACAGGTGACGTGGCAGTCCCGATACACCTGAGCGCGACATTCGCCAGGAGAGAAGTGGACAAGCCTACGGCGGGCCTGGAGTACTCGAGGACCGGCAACCCCACAAGACTCGCACTGGAGAAGAGGCTCGCATCACTGGAGAACGCAAAACACGCTTTGGCCTTCTCGTCTGGGATGGCCGCCGAGACCACCCTCTTGCTGTCCTCGCTTTCGAAAGGCGACCACGTGGTCGCCGAGAACGATCTCTACGGAGGTACGGTCCGCCTGTTTGAGCGAACGCTTGCGAAGTTTGGAGTGACCTTCAGCTACGTCGACACACGGAGTTTGGACGCCGTGCGCCTCGCCCTGAAGCGGCCCACCAAGCTCCTGTGGCTCGAGAGCCCCACGAACCCGCTCATCCACATCTGCGACCTGAGAGCGGTCTCCAAAATGGCCAGAGAGGCTGGCGCCATCACTATCGTCGACAACACGTTCGCCAGCCCGTTCATTCAGAACCCGCTGGACCTCGGTGCAACTGTCGTGGTGCACAGCACGACGAAGTACATCGGAGGCCACAGCGACGTGGTGGGCGGGGCGATGATGACTTCAGACGAGGGCCTCTTCGAGTCGGTGAAGTTCAACCAGAACGCCCTGGGTTCGGTGCCGTCTCCGTTCGACTGCTACCTGGTGCTGCGTGGTTCGAAGACCTTGCACCTCCGTATGAAGAGGCACAGCGAGAACGCGTCAGAGGTGGCAGAGTTCCTCTCACGGCATCCAAAGTTCGTCACGGTCAACTATCCCGGACTCAAGTCTCATCCTCAGCACGCCCTGGCCAAGAGTCAGATGCGCCTGCCGGGCGGCATGCTCTCGGCGGAAATCAAGGGCGGGCTGCCCGCCGCGCTCAGATTCCTCTCCAGGCTCAGGGTGTTCGCCCTCGCGGAAAGCCTGGGCGGGGTCGAATCTCTGGTGGAGCATCCGGCGACCATGACCCATGCAAGTCTCCCCAAGAGCAGAAGAGAGAAGCTCGGCGTAGGAGACGGCCTGGTACGGTTCTCGGTCGGAGTGGAGGACGCGGACGACCTCATATCCGATTTGAAGGCTGCGCTCAGCTAACCGCGCGCCCCTTTATACGCCGACGCGTTTGGGGCGAGGCCGATGTACACGAGTACAGTCATCGACGACGAGGGTCATTGCATGGAAGTGATGAAGGGGATGGAGGAGGCTTGGTCAAGGAAGGACGAGTCATACTTCGTCGCAGTGCTGAAGAACGAGCCAAGCCTCGTGCTCCGGGTCCACGCGGTCTGCATCCTCGCGGAGATAGGAGGGAAAGGATGCCTGGACACGCTTGGGGATGTCCTCCACAACGACCCCGATCCTCTTGTAAGACATGAGGCAGCGTTCTCCATAGGACAGATAGGCCTGCCTGATGGAAACGCAGCGCTCGCACTAGCCGTCCGGACGGACCCAGACCCGATAGTAAGGCACGAGTCTGCCGCGGCGATGGGATCGATTGGGACGCCAGACGCCGAGAGAGTACTCACGGAGGCGCTGGCAGACAAGGACGAGATAGTCAGCAACTCGGCCAAGGCGTCTTTGTTCAACATCAAGTTCCTGAAGACATATTCGGCGGGTTCGAGCGCGAGAGAGAGAGCGCCAAGGCCTTAGGCCACGGCACCCTCAGCCTTCGGCCGCCGCGTAGAGCCCTCCCTTCTCTTCCACCTTCTCCAGGGCCGAATCGACGTCATCGTCCGGCGAGACCACTCCGTTCTCTATCGCTCTCTTCCAGAGGTCAATGTATGACTCGAGCCCTTCTTTCACCTGCTCAGGTCTACCGTCCTTGCTCTTCTCGAGTTCGTCGAGGTACTCTCTGACGTTTCTCATCATTCAGCTTTGCCGAACTTGGAAAATGATCGAGTAATAACGCTTGGGCCGAAGGTCTCGGGCTGGAAGGTCGCGCCCGCCGTCAGAGGACGCGTATCTCCAGTGTGCCCGTCGTGTGGGGGTCTCTGAGCCGTGACACCATCGACCTGGGAATGTCTGCCGCTGCTGAGCTCGCCCTGATCGCCAAGGTCCTGTCGCTCAGGAACTCGCTCTTTCTGATGACGATGTCTCTCGGGTGGGAGAGGTCTAGCCTCGGGTCGCCCGCAGCGGAGAGCTCGAACGACTCGCCCCCGACGACTATCCTGACTAGGAGCCGCGACCCCTCCCTGATCGCGGTCTTTACCGACTCGCTGAGTTGTGCGCAGCCACTGGACGCAGACACCCCGATGATACAGTCGCCCCTCCTCGTCAGGTGTTCCTCG
Source organism: Nitrososphaerales archaeon (assembly GCA_030045755.1). Next base: position 2,373 of record JASIEW010000157.1, on the reverse strand, counting down.
GTGGTCACCTCTATCGTGGTGGGATGGAGCGCCTGGACCATCGGATGGCCGTGGAACTCCACAACGGAAGACGCTCCTTCGCGCCGTCCTCGCGCGACCTCTTCGAGCTGATCCATGCCCGCTTCTATCCCTTGGGCTGCAGGCCGTTGCAATACGGGCACCTCTCGACCTCGTTCGGCATGGTCGTCGAGCAGAACACGCAGAACTTGTGGCCCTCGGGAGGGCGAATCGGGCCCCCTCCTTCCGGCACGAACAGGCTGACGGTCGCCATTATCGCCCCGCCCACCAGGAAGGGGATGCTCCAGGAGAACGCAAGCGGCAGAGCGGTGACATAGAAGAGCGCTCCGAGGAGCATGACCATTGCGCCGCCAACGAAAAGCTGCGGTCTCACGGAGCGCTCACTTTGACAACGCCTTTATAATTTAGGCACGGCGGCGCGGGAACCGAGCTTGACCACGGAATACGAGCAACTTATCTCATCAATGGTGGCTGAAAAGAAGGCCAAGCTCGCCGAGTTGACGGGAAAGAAGGGGACTGAAAAGCAAGTCGCGGCTGTGACGTCAGACATCCGGTACCTGGAGGTAGAGCTCCAGCGGTATCAGCAGGGGATGTCCCTCTTCAGGACCAAGGGCGTCCCGAAGGTCGGCAGGTGGGGCAAGCCCGAGACCGAAGAGAAGAAGGAAGAAGAGTAGCTTTCGTCCCTGTTCTAGCCTAGCTCTTGCTGCCTAGTCCATCGGAGGCATTCCGCCCATTCCACCCATGCCTCCTCCGCCTGGAGGCGTGGGCGGTGCCTTCATCTTGCTGGCGGCAATCACGTCGTCTATCCTCAGTATCATGGACGCTGCTTCAGTTGCCGCGCGCAGGATCTGGAGCTTGACCGACAGCGGCTCCCAGACCGACTTGGCATACATGTCTCCGACCTTCCCGTTCAGAGCATCGACCCCGTACCACTTCGCCCCCTTGCCGTGTCGCGCCCTCAGTTCGACCTGTGTGTCGATAGGGTCCATGCCCGCGTTCTCGGCGAGGGTCAGCGGTATGCTTTCGATCGCGTCTGCGAACTTGAGCGCTGCAAGTTGCTCGCGTCCCGAAAGCTTCTGCGCCCAGGTCCTGAGCTGGAAGGAGACCTCCTCCTCGGGGGCTCCGCCTCCAGCCACGATAGCCGGAAGTTCGACCACATCCTTCGTCACCATCAGCGAGTCGTGCAGGGCACGCTCGGCTTCGTCGACGATGCGCTGGGTTCCTCCCCTCACCAGCACTGTCACGGCCTTGGGGTTCTTGCAACCCTCGACGAACACCCACTTGTCGTCCTCGAGCTTCCTCTCCTCCACCAGTTTGGCGTACCCGAGGTCTTTGCTCGACAGGTCGTCCAGGTTCGTGACGATCCTCGCGCCCGTGGCCTTTTGGAGCTTGGTCATGTCGCTCTCCTTGACCCTCCTCACGGCCAGGACCCCTGCCTTCGCCAGGAAGTGCTGCGCCAGGTCGTCGACTCCCTTCTGACAGATGAGGACGTTGGCTCCAGCGGACTTCACCTTGTCGACCATCCCTCTCAGGATGCTGTTCTCCTCATCCATGAATTGCTGCATCTGCTGAGGGTCGTTGATCCTGATCTCTGCCGAGAACTCAGTCTTCTCGATCTCGAGGGCCGAGTTGACCAGGGCTATCTTCGAGTCCTCTATCTTCTTGGGCATGCCCGAGTGAACTACCTCTTTGTCGAGTATGATCCCTTGGACGAGCTTGGTGTCGGTGAGGGCTCCTCCGGGCTTCTTCTCGACCTTCACGTTGTCGATGTCAACCTTGTAGCCGCCCTCCGTCTTTTCGGCCACCTGCAGGATCGCGTCCACCACTATCCCAGCAAGGTGCGGCGAGTCCTCGTTGACCAGCTTCGTCATCATGCTGGTGTTCGCGACCTTCAGGAGCTCTGCCCGCCCCTGCGGGTCGACCTTCTCGGCGATCTGCTCGAGTATCTCCTGCGCCTTCTCGGTCGCCTTCGAGTATCCCTCGACGATGACCACTGGGTGGACGTCCTTCGAGATGAGATCTTCGGCCTTCTCAATCAGCGCTCCTGCGACCACTACGGCCGAGGTGGTACCGTCTCCGACCTCATTGTCCGTGGCCTTGCTGATCTCCACCATCATCTTTGCAGCGGGATGCTGGATATCCAGCTCCTTCAGCATCGTCGCGCCGTCGTTTGTTATCGTCACGTCGCCCATGGTGTCCACCAACATCTTGTCCATGCCCCTGGGACCGAGGGAAGTCCTGACTATTTCGGCAATCAGCTTAGCCGCCGCGATGTTGTTCCTTTGAGCCTCTCTACCTCTCGACTCGCCGGTTCCTTCCTTCAGGATTATGACTGGCTGTCCAGATGACATATGA
>JASIEW010000156.1 GCA_030045755.1 Nitrososphaerales archaeon | reverse complement strand
ACCGACCCCTCTTACGAAGGCGGCAAGTACGTGAGGGAATTCGAGAGGAAGATGGAGATGCTCCTCGGCGCGAAGCACGTCATAGCGACGAACTCGGGCACCGCGGCCCTGCACTGCGCGCTGCTCGCACTCGGCGTGAGGCCGGGAGACGAGGTGATAGTGCCTTCCTTCACGTTTGTGGCCACAGCGAACGTGGTGCTCGCCAGCGGTGCAAGGCCCGTCTTCGTCGACACGAGGAAGGACTACAACATGGATCCCGCAGCGTTCCGCAAGGCGGTGACGAAGAAGACGAAGGTCGTCATTCCGGTCCACTTGTATGGATACCCGGCGGACATGGACGAAATCAACGAGACCGCGTCCAAGCACGGGATCAGCGTCATAGAGGACGCGGCCGAGTCTCTCGGGGCGACCTACAAGGGAAGACAGACCGGCACCATGTCGAGCGCCGGGTGCTTCAGCATGTACGCGACGAAGGTCGCGACGTCCGGAGAGGGAGGCGCGATATCGACCCGGGACGACGGGCTCGCCGACACGCTGCGCCTGGTCAGAAACCACGGAATGGTCCACGGCTACGACACCAAGCTTCTCGGTCTGAACTACAGGCTGCCGGAGCTCGGGGCGGCCGTGGCTTCGGTGCAGCTGGACAAGCTGGACTCGTTCCTCAGGGCGAGGGCCAGGAACGTGAGCTCGCTTCAAGAGAGCTTCAGGGGGCTGAAGGGTTCCGAGTTCACGCAGACAGAGGCTGACAGAAGGCACGTGTACTACCTGTACACCCTGCGGCTCCGGAAGAACAGGGACTCGGTGCTGAGCGCCCTCAGGGACGCCGGAGTCGGGGCGACGGTCTACTTCAAGCTGCCAGTCCACAAGACTCCACTCTACGTGAAACTGGGCCACTCGAAGAGGAAACTGCCTGTGACGGAGTCCGACGCTGGGCACGTCCTCTCTCTCCCCGTCCACCCTGGCGTCACGCCCGCCGACCTGCAGAGGGTGGCCGGCGCATACGCCGACGCCGTTCGAAAGTTCCTCTAGGTGACTCTCAGGCTTTGACGAAGGCGTACGCGACCTGCATAGTGGTCCCGACCTACAACGAGGTGGAAAACGTCATCGCCCTCGTCGAGGAAGTGAGGAAGGCGAAGACGCCAGACACTGCCCTCCTGTTCGTGGACGACTCGAGCCCCGACGGAACCGGCAAGGCGATATCCGCGTTGGCCGAGAAGGAGCAGTGGATCAAGCTGCTGACGAGAAGCGGGAAGATGGGCATCGGCAGCGCGTATCAGGACGGGTTCAGGGAGGCGATCTCCACGCTCGACGCCGAAGTCATAGTCGAAATGGATGGGGACCTCCAGCATCCACCGTCCGCGCTGCCTGCCCTGATCAGAGCCCTCGAGAACGGCGCCGACGTCGCGGTCGGATCCAGATACGTCGCGGGCGGCGGGGTCTCCGGTTGGAGCTTCGCGAGGCGCGCCGTGAGCAGGACAGCCAACGCCTATGTGAGGGCCGTGCTCGGGCTCAGCGTCAAGGACGCGACCTCGGGCTTCAGGGCCTACACCAGAGCTGCGGCGGCCAGGGTGTCTGAGGCCAGCCTCCCTGCGAAAGGGTTCGAGTTCCAGGTGGCGTCTCTGAAAGCCCTGAAAACAGGGATGAAAATCGAGGAAGTCCCCTACACGTTCTCCGCGCGCTCGGCTGGGAAGTCGAAGCTCGGAATGGGCGACATGGCCAGGTTCTTCGTCGCAGTCATGCGGCTCGCCTTCTGAGGCTCTGGACCGACACGCCGTTGTGAAGAACGTTCAAAAGGCGTCGCGGCCTAGTCGTCTCAGCTCATGTCTGTGAACTGGTCGCTCCCGTTCGACGAGAAGATAGTCGCACGAGGCGGGGTCAGGCCGGTCGAGGCCGAGAAGTACAGAGCGGACCATGAAGCGAGCCTCAGGAAAGGGGCGGCGTTCTGGGAGGCGCTCGCGTCTGAGCTCCCCTGGTACAAGAAGTGGGACAGGGCCCTGGACTCGAGCGACCCGCCTTTCTACAAGTGGTTCGTCGGGGGCCAACTGAACGCCTCCTACCTGTGCGTGGACCGCCACGCCCTCGGAAGCAGAGCGGACAAGCCGGCGATAATCTGGGAAGGAGAACGGGTCGAAGACGGCAGGCCCTCGGAGGTCAGGGTCGTAACGTACGCGCAGCTCCACCAGCAGGTCGTGAAGGCGGCCTCGGTGCTCAGGGACGAGTACGGGGTCAAGAAGGGAGACACTGTGGGATTCTACATGCCGATGGTCCCGGAGTTCCCTGCGCTCATGCTGGCTACGGTCAGGCTGGGCGCGAAATTCACCGTGATCTTCTCCGGTTTCAGCTCGGAGTCCCTGGGGGAGAGGCTCGAGGACTCTGGCGCGAAGGTCCTCTTCACGTCCGACGGCGCGTGGAGGAGGGGGTCGGTCATACCCTTGAAGAAGATCGCGGACGAGGCGGTCAAGCTGGCCCCGTCCGTGGAGTCGGTAATAGTCCTGAGGAGAACCGGCACCGAGGTCTCGATGGCGCGGGGGCGAGACGCCTACTTCGGCGACCTGATGGAGTCGGTGAAGAAGGGGGCCGAGGTCGAGCCAGTGAAGCTG
>JASIEW010000155.1 GCA_030045755.1 Nitrososphaerales archaeon | reverse complement strand
CGTCGCCTTGATGACGAATCCTTTGGTCCTGAGCACGACTCCGCTCCTTGCCTCGCGGAATTCAACGGGGAAGGTCAGTCCAATGTGCAACAGCTCGGCAGTCACCTCGAGCCACTTCCGGAGAGTCGGGGGCCCCACAATGCGAAGTTCCTTCCTCCTCTGCGCCAGGCTCATCGTCTGCAACAGGCCGAGGAGGCCCGTCACGTGGTCTCCGTGCAGGTGGGTTATCAGAATAGACATCTCCTTGTTCAGACCTATGCCATGCAAGATGACCTGCCTCTGGACTCCTTCACCGCAGTCCATGAGGACAACCTCTCCTTCCCTGGTTATCGCAACCGACGGAAGGCCCCTGTCTTTCGTAGGCGCCGCGGAGCTAGTCCCGAGAAAGGTCACTTCGAGCCTTACCACGACTATCTCTTCCTGAGGATGGAGATTGTTCTGGTCAGCAGCTTATGAACGTAGAGGTCGTGCTCTCCTTCGAGCTCGAATTCGCCGGTGTAGGTGGGAGCCTCGCCCTTCGCGTGCATCAGGACCATCCTTGAACCTGAGGCGAGCAGGGGCGCAAAGGCCTGGACAGATTTCACGAGGACGTCAGCCCGGCTCACTCCCCCCGTGCTCGAAGCCCTTCCATAGGGCACGTCCGTGACCACGACGTCAACCTTGGTCAGGGGCGGAGCGAAAGCGTCCGCTCTGAGAGTCCCCATCCAGTGCTGCTGGAGCTTCCTCATGTTGGCGAGCGAACCGTGCGCCATCTTAGACGCCCTGTCGATCGTTACGACCTGAACGCCGAGCGCTGCGGCCTCAATCGGGATGCTTCCGGTCCCGGCGAACGGGTCAAGGAGCACCTCTCCCTCCCGGACTCTCGACAAGTTGACGAGGGCCCTGGAGAGCTTTGGGAAGATCGCGGCGGGGTGGAAGAAGGCCCTCCTGCGAGGGCGTCTTTCAGCCCAGCGCTGGCTCATGTCCGAGGGGCACGTCAGCGCCGAGTACTCTCCGGCTCCGCGCACGACCGTGAACTCGAACTCCGGCCGACGCAGGTCCACTTCGACTTGGAAGTCCTCGAGATAACGCTCAGGGTCGAAGGTCCGTCGGGCTCCGAGGTCGAAGCTTCTCACGCGGACTTTGCGCCCTCGGACCCTCTCCTTCGCATCACGCGGGTCTGCGAGGAGTATGCCCACCCTTCTCGCAAAGGCGATGCGGGAAGACACTACGAGCGGGTCGGTCAGAGACTCGACGATCAGGACGCGTCTCTCGGGAGTCTCGAACTTCGAAGCCGGATCATAGGCGAGGAAGAGCGCCCTTGCTTCTGCCTCGGGTATCGATGACTCCTCTCCCGACAGGAGGACCAGCGACTTACTCTTCGATTGTGCCGAGGTGCGACACCAGCGTGTCCGTTATGTCGACCTTGCTGTACTTGCTGGGAATCGTGTTCGTGCAGATGATAGTCCTGACCCCGGCCGCTTCGAGCCTGTCCAACGCGCCGTCGACGAACATTCCGTGCGAGCAGGCCACGGCGACCCTTCGCGCCCCTTGTTTCATCACCATTTCTGACGAAGCGATGACCGTCCCTCCGGTGGTGACCACGTCGTCTACCAGTATGACGTCCTTCCCACTGACGTCGAGCTTCTCATCCTTTATCTTCACCGCGCCGCTCTGTCTGTCCCTCGTCTTGGTCAGCCTGAGGAACGGTGCGCCGTAGAGCTGGGCGAAGGCCTCCGTGCGCTTGGACCCTCCGAAGTCGGGAGAGATGACCACGGAGTCGCCCAGGTTTAGAGCCCTTGTGGCGTCGACGAGTGGTGGAATCCCTGACACGCTGTAAGCCGGGAATGAGAAGAACGAGAGGCCCTCGGCGGAATGGATGTCGACGGTAGCGAGTCGTCTGACGCCGACGGACCGCATGAGGTGCGCGATGAGGCCCAACGTCACTCCTTCTCCGGAGAGGAACTCCTTGTCCTGCCTGGCGTAGCCTAGGTATGGAACCACGGCCGTAACCTTGGCCCCGTCCTGGCTCAGGACGTGCGATGCGAGCAGGAGCTGGAACATGTGTTGGTCGACGGGGGGATAGGTCGACTGGACGAGAAAGACGCTCTTGCCAGCGACGCTCTCTCCGAGGGTGAACTTTGACTCTCCGTCGGAGAAGACCCTGAACTCTGACTTTACAACCCTGAGTCCCATCTTGGCTGCTATGGACTTCCCCAAGTCCTCGGAGGCTGGACCTGGCAGGACTAGTCTCTCAGCCACTTCTTCCTCGTTGCCTCCGTCTCTTCAGTATATTTAACGAGTTTACGGGCACGGGAAAGGATTCGAATTGCATAGCGAAGAGTTAAGGAGACGGAGCTCAGGGAGTGGAAACGACAACATTGGACCAAGTCTGTCCCGAGTGCAAGGTCGGAATTCTGATGTACGATGCGCCGACTAAGAGATTCGCGTGCAAGAACTGCGGCGCGTTTCTGACGAGCGATCAGCTCTCCGATGCCAGGACCAAGGCAAGGACACCAGTCGAAGACGACAGGAGGAAGCGGTCCAGACAACAGGCCGACTATCTGGAATGGTGGCTCGACGGAAACAAGAAGAAGTGACCCTGCCTAAGCAGAGCGCGTACTGGGAGAGCGTCTAGCGTAGCGTCTGGATTTCGGTCCCGTCCCACCGAAATACGTCATCAAGGTCTCGCGCGTTCCCTTGCTCATGTCTATCTTGTCGACCTCGTCCTTGGTGAACCACCCACATTCCGAAGACTCCGCGTTCACCGCCAGCCTGCCTCCCACTGGCCTTGCGACGTAGTCGACAAGTATGAAGTGGTACTCGATCAGCCCTTTCTTGTCGCGATGAACGTCCGTAACCACGTCGAGCAACCTCTCTATCGCCACGGACAAGCCTGTCTCCTCGCTCACCTCCCTCGAGGCCGCATCCCTCGCGCTCTCGCCTAGTTCCACCATTCCCCCGGGTATCGACCATCGTCCCGCGTTCGGCGGATACCTTCGCTTGACCAGGAGCGCCCGGTCTCCCTTGTGGACCACTGCGCCTGCGCCGACGAGGGGCCGCTTGGGATACCTCCTAGTGTCGCGCACGTCGTCGGGTCGGCCCTCACATTCGTTTTAAGCCTGAACGTCGAGGTCGGGGCATGGTCGACGTCGAGATGCTTACGGTCGGCAAGGAGCTCTTGATCGGTAGGACTGTCAACACGAACGCGAGCTGGGCGGGCGGAAGACTGGCCAAGGCAGGCACGATGCTGAGACGAGTGACGACCATAGATGATGACCTCGAAGAGATCTCGTCTTCCTTGGGTGAGGCGCTCAAAAGAGGACCTGACTTCCTCATTGTGGTCGGCGGACTCGGGCCCACGCCAGACGACATGACGCTGAAGGGCATCGCAAGGGGACTTGGTGTGAAGCTCAGGCTCGACCCCATCGCGCTAGAGCTAGTGAAGGACCACTACAGGAGGCGCGGCATGAAGAACATCGAACTGACGGCGGCCAGGACGAAGATGGCTACGCTACCCTCCGGCTCTGAGCCGGTCAAGAACGCGGTTGGGACGGCTCCGGGCGTGAAGATGAGCTCGGGGAAGACGACGATCTACTCGCTCCCCGGGGTTCCTTCCGAGATGCGGAGCATCTTCAGGCGCTCAGTGGAGCCGGAAATCCTCAAACGACTCGGAGCCCTGTACAGAAAGTATGTCAGACTCAGACTGGAAGGGCTGCT
>JASIEW010000154.1 GCA_030045755.1 Nitrososphaerales archaeon | reverse complement strand
GTTATCTCGACGAGGGCGTCGGCGAGCCCGAGGACTATGAACGAGATGTACTGGACGGCGGAGGTCTCGATCCGCGTCTCGAACTCCTTCTCGTGGCTCACCTCGTCGGCGACCATGGCGTCGAACTCCTTCCTGTCGGCGTCGGGTATCATGGGAGCCAGCTTCCGGTATTCTTCCACAACATTCGACTCGTGCCGGTCCAGGTAGCGAGATGCAAACGTCAGTCCCAGCACCCTCCTGAGGAAGAGGATCCAGTACATCTTCCCCCTTGCCAGCCTCGGCTGCTCCTCGGGCACGTATCTTCTCCAGAATTCGTAGTGCTTGTGCTCCGTAGCTGAGAGCTCCCTGAGCGCCTCCGAGAATGGACTCGAAGCCCCGACCGTCTTCGACAGCCTGTCGTACAGCACATGGTCGGAGTACTCGTCCGACATCCTGACCCTTGCGACATCGGCGAGAGACCGCTGGGCAGACCCCATGAGGCGATGCGCTCGGTTCAGGCGGCGTATTTGAACGCTGAGCCTCGTTCACTCTAGGAAGAACGCCGGCTTCGTCGGGAGCGCGTTCTTCGCCTTGTCGGCCGGGTCGTGCATCTCCGTGGATCCGCCCTTCTGAACCTCGACTTCGAGTCCGAGTTCCTTGGAGATGTAGTCCGAGGCGCCGGAGAGAATTCCGTACTCGTCGAAGTCTTCTTGCGACAGGAGCTTCGTGAGCGTCTCGTCTCCGAGCTCGAAGCCGAGTTTGAACATGCGGTCGGGCGGAACCTTCGTGGCTCTGTACTTCTTGACTACCTGTCCGACGTCCTCTCCTTTCCTCTTTGCAGAGACGAGCTCGACGAAGTAGCTCCTGACCTCGTCAGAGCAGACGTAGATGTTGAGCTTGCTCTGGGGCCCTTTGACCACCCTGAGGATGTTGCGGGCGTCCTCCAAGACCTTCCCGACCACCGACTCGGACAGTTCAGCCGCTTCGTCGATGGGGAAGTCTTTCAGGGACGGCCAGTCAGCCTGGCAGACGAGCCCCTTCCCTCCCAGCTCCTTGTTCAGGTCCTCGGCCATGAAGGGCGCGAACGGCGCCATCAGTCTTACCCAGCCTTCATAGACTCCCTTCAGAGTCTGGAGCCTTGGGTGCCCGCTTCTCCTCAGGTAGTACCTGACGTCGTTCGACACGTCCAGGAATGCAGTCGCGGCCGCCTTCCTGATCTTCATATGATCAAGTGCCTCGGTGGCGGTCAATATCCTCCTGTGGAAGGATGAGAAGAGCCAGGAGTCCAGGAGGTCGGGCTCTCGTTTGACGGCCGACTTCATGCTGCTCTTCGCGAAGGGGATCATCGCGTCGACCTTGTCTCTGGCATCTTCCGCCGCCTTGTCCCTCCAGTCCGCGTCGTCCATTCCGTCAGCCGTGAGCGCGAGCGCGAGCCGGAACGCGTCTGCCCCGTGCCTCTCCAGCGCCGTCCTCCAGGTGACGAAGTTCCCCTTCGACTTGCTCATCTTCTTCCCTTCGACCTGGATCATGCCGTTGACCCCGAACCCCTTGGGCCACTCCCTCTCCGTGAAGAGGGCGGCGTGATGGAACGCGAAGAACGTCAGGTGGTTGGGTATCAGTTCCTTGGCAGAGTTTCTCAGGTCGACCGGATACCAATAGCTGAACTCGGCCCGCAGGTCTCGAACTCTCTTCTCGGTGGTCTTGAACTCTTTGGCCAACCTTGAAGGGTTGCCCTTCTCATGGAAGACATAGTCCAGCAGCTCGGGGGTGAGGATGTCCGGCGACACAACTTCCAGGTTGACAAACTTGCTAATCGTGTAGAACGCCATATAGATGGTGGAGTCGCTCAGCGTCTCTACGATCCACTCAGGGTCCCATGGAAGCTTGGTCCCCATGCCTGACCGTCTGGCGCACGGCCAGTCCTTGAGCCACTCGATTGTTGAGTTGAACCAGGGGCGGGCGTCTTCAGGCAGCACAGTCGCCCTGTCGACCACGCGCCTTGCCTTGGCCTTCCACTCCGGGTCCGAGTAGTTCAGGAACCACTGGTTCTCCAGCACTTTGACGTAGCATCGCGCGCCGCACCTGCAGACGACCTTCTCGGGCAGTTCCATCATCCTCCCGAACCGCCCTGTCTTGGCCATCAGCTCGACCGCCTTCGCCTTCGCGTCCTCCACTCGGAGTCCGGCGAGCGGCCCCGAGCTTCCGGCCATCGCGCCCCGGTGGAACTCGTCAGAGTAGACCTCCGCCGTGGCCTTCTCGAGCCCCGGGTCCAGGGAGTCCTTGATGGAGTGTCTGGCAACGGCGTCGGCGGCGGGCACTTCCGAGTAGCCGCTCACAGTTATTATCGAGATCGGCTTGATGCTCTGCGCCAGCTCCCTCGCCTGCCGTCCGGCCTGCACCCTCCCCTCCTGTATGTCCCGCAGTGCCATGAGGTCGTACGGGGCGTGCGCGGGGACGCTGTACACCACTCCGGTCCCGAGGGACTCGTCGACGAACCTTCCGGGCAGGATGGGCAGGGACTTCCCGGTAAGGGGAGCCATGGCATATCTTCCGACGAGCTCCGAGCCCTTGAACGCCCTCACCGGCGTCACCTCGTGTTTCTGCTCCGACAGTCTGACCAGGGCGGAAGAACTGACCACCCACAGGTCTCCGTCCACGCGCGCCTCACAGTACTCTTCATCCGGGTTGACCCAGACGTTCGTCGCGCCATAGATGGTCTCCGGCCTCAGCGTCGCCGCGACCAGCGCCCACTCTCCCAAGTGGAACTTGATCAGACTGAACTCTTCTGGCGAGACTCCCTCGCCCTCCATCCTGTCGGCGTCCCCCGTCGGGCTCTTGTCCGAAGGACACCAGACCACCGGGTGCGTTCCCTGCACGACGTATCCGAGTTCCCGCAGCCTGAGGTACTGCCACTCGACGAACTTCCTGTACGCCGGGTCTATCGTCCTGAACTCTCTCCTCCAGTCTATCGACATACCTGTGTCCTTCATCACCTGGCGGCTGACCTTCGTGTAGTACGCCGCGAGATACTCCGGGTCTACGAACTTGTCGACCTCCTTCTCCGGGACTCCATCGACTTCGACGAAGGCGCGCCTTGCGCTGAGGTCTCCCCCCTTCAGCCTCTGGCTCATTCCCACTATCGACTTTCCTGTCCAGTGCCAGGCCCACGGAAACAGGACGTTGTAGCCCTGCATTCGCTTGAAGCGGGCGTAGAACTCGACCCTGACGGCCGTGAAAGCCGTGCCCACGTGCACCGGCCCGTTCATGTAGGGGTAGGGTACGGTTACGAAGACCTTCTTCTTCCCGGGGACTGGGTCGGGCTCGAAGGCGTGTTTCTCGTTCCAGACCCTCAGCCAGTACTTCTCTCTCGGCGACATCTCGTTCAACTCGGTGTCGCAGGCTGGACGTGCCCTGCGGCGGAGACAGCCTCATCTATCTTTTCCGCAGACGGGCCCCCTCCCTGGGCGAAGGCAGCCGAGCCCCCTCCCGAGCCTCCCAGCACTGCGGCGACCCTGCGAACTATTTCGGCCGCAGAGAAACCGGCCCCGACAGCCGACTGTCCTACAAAACAGACGACGCGCGCGGACTTGCCGGTCGGAAAGACGCTGACATAGATCAGCGCAGGATCGGCGGCGACGCTCTTCTGGCCGTGAGCAATAATCTGATCCTCGCCCATGGAAGGCCTGCTCGCGACATAAAGCTTCGCAGGACCGAGGCTCCTGGTCTGGGACGCTATCTCGCCTCCCGACAGGCGCACGACGGCGTCTCCCAGGGACTTTTCCCTCGATCTCGACGCTTCGAGCTCGGTCGGGAGAGTCTTGGCGACCCTAGGCAGGTTCTCCCGTTGCGTCCCTAAGACGGAGGAGA
>JASIEW010000153.1 GCA_030045755.1 Nitrososphaerales archaeon | reverse complement strand
CCCTTCCTCACGGTGGGCGTCCTGAAGAGCCTGAAGGCGTTGACGCCGTACTGCTCTATCTTGTCTTCCTTGAGCTCCTCGCTCAGGTTCAGGATGTCGATGGCGTCGAACGGGCAGACCTTGACGCAGATCCCGCACCCTATGCACAGCTCCTCGGAGATCAGAGCCAGCTTGTCCTGACCGAGCACGATGCACTCTTCTCCGTTGATGTTGACGGGGCACTCCTTGATGCATTCGAGCCCGCACTTCTTCGACTGACAGAGGTCGGGGTCTAGCGCTGCGACTCTGTGGACCATCCGGGCCCGTTACTCCGAGAGCCTCTTCGGTATCGGGCAGAAGGAGCAGATCGCCGGGTCTCCTTCAAGCCCGAGCGACTCGACGCTGTGCCTCGTCTTCATCGAAGCCCAGACCTCCGACTCCGCAGGCACCCCGCAGAGGTGTATCGACTCGTGTTCTTTGATGATTGGCAGCAGCCTGCACCGCGTGCATATCGGCTTGACGAACGCGGCCGGAAGAAGGCTCCCAGCGGCCATCGCTATGCCATACGTCCCGAGGAGCCAGAACACGACGACGGCGCCGGCGATGCCGATCGCCCCGGACAGAATCAGCGCTATCCCACCGCCTGCGACCGCGACCAAGGCGCCCAGGAACCCTCCCAGTCTGCCCGGGTAGAGCGCGAACCCTCTCGTCCTCTTCGGGTAGGCAGAGATGACGAGAAGCGGCGACGCCAGATAGACCAGGGGGTTCAGGCGCACGACCCTCATCCGCGCCGCCACCGCCTCCCAGCCCGTTCCTGCGGGCTTCAAGCCCTGCCCTTCTCCAGCCTACGCCTGAGGCTTTCGAGGTCCTCCGTGATCGGCCCGGAGAGGTCGAGCTTAACGGGGGTGATGGATACCTCTCTGTCCACCAGCACTGCCTTCGCGTCCGACCCCACGGGGAACGAGGGCAGCTTCTGACCGAAGAGCCAGTAGTACGGCCTGCCTCTGGGGTCCTTCCTAACGATCACACTGTCGGTGTACTTCCGCCTTGCGACATGGGTGAGTGCGACCTTCGTCGAGGCGCTCACCCTGGCCGGAAAGTTGACGTTCAGCAGGTCGGCTCCCCTGGGCATCCCGTGGTCGAGGACGTCTCCGACTATGTTTCCCGCGACCTTGGCCGCGGTCACGAAGTCAGACGAGCTGTATTCGAGCGCGAAGAGCGACTCCTCCTCGACCTCCATGGAGAAGGCTATGGCCGGGATGCCCGTTATCACGGACTCGAGAGCGGCTGCGACCGTCCCAGAAGCGAGGACGTCCTGGTACGTGTTGTTGTCCCCGATGTTTATCCCGGACACGACCAGCTGGGGCCGCTCGCGGAGCAGCTTGTTCACCCCTATCATGACGCAGTCCCCCGGCGAGCCAGAGACGGCGTAGGTCTCGAAGTCAGACCGTCTGAGCCTAGTGACCCTGAGCGGCTTGTGGAATGTCAGGCTGAGGGCGGTGGCGCTTTGTGGCTGGTCCGGCGCGACTATCACTACGTCGGCGTGCTTCGACGCCGCCCTTGCGAGCTCGGTGAGGCCTTCGCTGTGGACCCCGTCATCGTTGGTCACCATGACCAGTTTTCTGTCCTCTGGCATTCCTGTTCGCCTTGGACAGCGCTCTGTCTATAGACCTTCTGCCGTCTTTGATGCCGTAGTGCTTCGCGAGAAGCTTCGCTCCCTTCTCTTCGCTGTCCTCCGTGAATAGAACCTCCAAGGCCAGGCGCTCCTCCTCTTCGAGGTCCATCGACAGGAGCGCCTGCGAGATGCGCCGCTGCTCCTCTGCCAGCTCGTCGATCAACCTCCCGAGCCTCCGCGCCTCGTCCTTGACCCTGCTCCTGAGGAGCATCGCTTCCTCGGCCATCGACTCCAGGTCGGCCCTCTGCTCTCCGACAGGCGGAGACTCCCTGCCTGTCTTGGAGAACTTGGCGATGGTCAGGTCAGGGGTGGAGTAGTCGCCCAGAACGTACGACTTGGGGACATAGACCCTCTTCACGCTCAGTCCCGCGCCCGTCAGCCTCCGCTCCTCCACCAGCCCCATGGACTCGAGCTTCGACAGGTGCTTGAGCACGGCCTGTATGGAGATTCCCGTTAGCTCGGCCAGTTCGCCAAGAGTCCTCGGCCTGACCGATATCAGGCGCTCTATCGCCAGCCTCGTCTTGGACGAGAACAGCTCCTCGACGTCTTCGCGCTCCACGATAACTCGGAGGAGAAGGCTTTATAAAAGGGTTTAACATGGAGTTACTTAACTCGGGGTTAAGTGAGTGAGCACAAGTACAGATGGGGGAGACAGGCGCAAGAACTTGAGGGACCTGCTAGACGAGTTGGACTCATACTTCGAACAGTTCGAAAAGGACGTTCACGCGACAGTCAGGGACGCGGTGTCCAAGACAGGCATCAACGAGAAACCCTTCGTCGCTGGCTTCTCGTTCAAGTTAGGCCCCGAAGGAAAGCCTTCCGTCCAGATCTTCGGTGACAGTCCGGTACACGCGGGCGGATACCGGTCGCCTCTGACCGAGCAGATAGTGGACGA
>JASIEW010000152.1 GCA_030045755.1 Nitrososphaerales archaeon | reverse complement strand
TGGGTGTTGGACCAGCTCAAGGACGAAAGAGAGAGAGGAGTCACGATCGACCTCGCATTCCAGAGGTTCGAAACTCCGAAGTACTTCTACACGCTCATAGACGCTCCCGGCCACCGCGACTTCATCAAGAACATGATCACAGGCGCCTCAGAGGCTGACGCTGCCGTCCTCGTCGTATCGGCGAAGAAGGGAGAGTCGGACGTCGCGCTAGGCCCAGGAGGTCAGGCGAGAGAGCACGCGTTCCTCCTCAGGACATTGGGCGTCAATCAGCTGGTGGTCTGCGTGAACAAGATGGACGACCAGACCGTGAAGTATTCCGAGCAGAGATACAACGAAGCGAAGCAGGACATCGAGAACCTCCTGAAGACGGTCGGGTACGACGTAAGGAAGATCAACTTCATACCTGTGTCGGGCTGGACTGGCGAGAACCTGGTAAAGCCGTCGACCAACATGCCTTGGTACAAGGGCCCAACGCTTCTCCAGGCATTGGACACATTCACAGAGCCGCCGAAGCCTATCGACAAGCCTCTCAGGATGCCGGTCCAGGACGTGTACACAATACAGGGAGTAGGGACAGTGCCGGTGGGAAGGATCGAGACGGGGAAGATCAAGGTAGGAGATTCGATTTCTATCATGCCAGAAGGCTTGACGGCGGAGGTGAAGTCCATCGAGACGCACCACACGCAGATGACCGAGGCGATGTCAGGAGACAACATCGGAATCAACCTGAGGGGAGTGTCAAAGTCCGACTTCCGCAGAGGCTCGGTCCTTGGGCCGAGCAGCAACCCCCCCACGATAGCGAGAGAATTCCAGGCGCAGATCATCGTGGTCTTCCACCCGACGGCGATAGCCCCAGGTTACACGCCGGTGCTTCACGCGCACACCGCACAGGTCGCGGCGACCATCTCCGAGATAGTCGCCAAGATCGACCCCAGGACTGGTCAGCCCACGGAAGAAAAGCCGAAGACGATCAAGACCGGCGACTCGGCCATAGTGAAGATCACTCCTCTGCGGCCGATAGTTCTGGAGACGTTCAAGGACTTCCCGGAGCTCGGTCGCTTCGCCCTCAGGGACTCGGGCTCGACAGTCGCGGCAGGCATCGTCCGAGAGATTACCCAGAAGGGCCAAGTAGAGAAAGTCGCCGCAAAGGCCTAGGCCGACTCTCTGACCTCAGGCTCGGAACTCAGACCTTACCTTCGAGCGTGGCGCGGACCATGCGCTCATACTCGATCAGCCTCTCAGGAGAGTAGTTGCGTTTCAGGTACTCCCAGCCCGAAATGCCCCTCTGTCGCCTGTCCGGGGACTTCACCAGTCTGACGACAGCCGCGGGGAAGTCCTCCAAAGCGGACACGGTCACCGGGCAACCTTCCGGCTCGAACCCCGACAGCGCCTTTGCGGTGGAGACCACCGGGACCGCGCAGTTCAGCCCGTCGAGTATCTTGTTCTTCATCCCTGCCCCACTGTCGAGCGGGGTTATGACTACGTCGACGTTGCTGAGCAGTCTGTTCAAGTCTTCGACATAGCCGAGGAAGACCACGTTGGGCTCCACGCGGCGGGGTTTTTCTCCCTCTCCCACGACCAGGAAGACGACAGACCTGTCGATCTCGTACGTCTTGGGGGCGATGCGAGTCAGGATCTCCTCCACCGCCCGTCTGTTCGGGGAGGTCACCAAGTGACCGTGGAACGCCACGAGCGCGGCCCCTTTCGGAAGGCCGTTGTCTGCCAGGAACCTCGTCCGGAACTCCGGAGAGGCGAGAGCGCCGGGAGCGTCGAGGACGTGCGTGGTTATCGGAACGCACTCGGTCTTTTCAGGGCTGAACCCGTACTTCAGTAAGGTCGACGCTTCGTCCTTGTTGACCGCGGTCACGAAGTCGGCGCGCCTCGACAGGCCTTCCACAACCTTGGAGAGTGCGACGCTGAGGGCCCGGCTTCTCGACATGTCGCGCCCCGATGTATCGACCGCCGTGGCAGGGTCGACGAGCATCGCAATCCACCCGTAGTGTCGCAATCTCTTCAGGAGGTATGCCGCAGGGACTGACGACCAGCCGGCCTGGATCACAGTCGTCTTGGGGCCCTTGCTCCTCAGCACGGCGAAGAAGAGCCAGAAGTTGAAGTAGGCGTGCTTGGCCAAAGCTATGGAGGCCATTGTCCTCATCCCAGGCGGTTGATGGAACAGTCTCCTCAGTGAACCGGGGTAGGCCGCTGCGTCAGACCTGTCTCCCTGAGCAAGATAGAGGTTGAACCCGCGCTCTTGCAGGAACGAGATTACTTGGCTACGGGCATGCGTCCCTCCGTTTCTGTCGGGATAAGTGGGATCGTATGATGCGAAGATGACCTCGGGCGACGACAAACGGATGCGGGGATTGTCCCTTTGGTTCTATAAGGTTCTACGTCAGAGATACCCTAGCGACTTCAGCCTGTCCTCGATCGCTTTCTTCTCCTCGGGGGAGAACTCGGCGTCTGGCGAGGGGACGAGCGACCTGTTCTTCAGCGCCTCCTCCAAAAGATACACTATGGAGTCGTCGACTGATGGGAATCTCCGTCCGGTTTCCCTGCCTATCCTGTCGGCCAGGTCCTTCGGAATCTTTACGACAACGACGTCGTCCGCGGCCATCTGTACTTCGGAGCCGCGAGCCCGTATTATCCTTTCCTTCAACTAGACTGGCACGAAGGGCCTGTCGCATGGAGCCTGGGCGCGGGCGCGGGCATGGGCGCGCCTCGGCGGCCTGTAGACATCTTCTATGCTCCTCTTTGCGAAGCTTCCGCTGAGGTCGCCCCTCACGAAGAACGCGTTCACCCCGTAGTCGTCGCAGCCCACCAGGGTGTACCCCTTGTCCGCTCCCAGCTTCGCCAGCGCCAGCAGGCTGGCGCCGTAGTATCTCGTCCCGTCCCACGCTCCCTGCGGGTCGTACGGCACCGCCAGGCTCTCGGTCGGGGGGAAGGCAGGGTTGTACTCTATCACAACCACGCGGGGGCTGTATCCCTCCAACGCCCTCCAGACCCAATACGTGTTGTAGTCTATGTCCACCGAGAGGAGGTCGAAGGTCCTCGGCACCTTGTACTTCGCGAAGAGCTCGTTGATGTTCTCCGCTGTTATGAACTCCTTCTTGATCGAGCCTGACGCGTCTTCGATGGAGTCCATCCAGAGATGCGACCAGCCCTTCTTCTTGGTCAGATACGC
>JASIEW010000151.1 GCA_030045755.1 Nitrososphaerales archaeon | reverse complement strand
GGCTGCCGGGCTCTTCGTCATAGCGGTCTCCGAGATGATGACGTTCGAGCTGCAGTTCTCCGCCGCGCTCTACTCGACAAGGGGCGTCGACGTCGAGGCAAAGTCTCTGGCGAGGTCGGTGAGCAAGGCCCACGCGAAGGAACTCGGGTGGTACTTCGCAGTCGTGCTCCCAGTCATGGCCGTGTCCGCCGCCCTGTCCAATGTCACGCAGTCCGCGTCCGAGCTGTTCGCGGGCGCGATCCTGCTCTTCCTCGTGCTGCTGGTATATGCTCGTCGTTGAAAAAGCGCACCCGGACGGTTCCTTGCCGAGCCATAGGAAACCGAAAGCGGCGGATGAATACCGAAACTACGGGGTCATACTTAATAATCCCAGACGAAGGACGAATTTTCAGCGGTACCGAAAGAAACGCTAGGATGTGAAAAGACGAGTTTCGGACGAGGAGGCTACGGGCGAAGCAGCAGCGGCGGAAGCAGCGGCTTCAGGTCCTTTAAGCCAAAGCCGGTAGAAGTAGGAAAGGAGTACGACGTTACCATTTCCGAAATCAGCAGGCGCGGCGACGGCATCGCGAAGATTGACGGTTTCGTCATATTCGTGGCAGGCGCCAAACAGGGCTGGCAAGGAAGGATCAAGGTGACCCAAATCGCCAACAGGTTTGCCACGGGCGCCGTAATAGGCGGGACTGAGGGCATGCCCGCGGGCGGTGAGGGACACGCCTCCGCAGGTGAAAGCGAAGAGTCGGGAATGTAGGTCCTGCGCGAGGACTTCTTCCGACAGGCGGCTCGTCTTGAAGACGGCCGCTCCGTTTTGATTTTGTCGTGCCGAAGGGCAGGTCTTTGCACCCGCAAACGGTTAACTGCCCTAGGGGCGTCCTGGTGAAACCATGACGGTCACTGTTTACATCGACGGCCTCGCGCTGCCTCGCAACCCAGGGACCGGGACCTATGGCTTCGTCATCTACGAAGGTCAGAAGAAGCTGGCTCAGGGCCACGGGCTAGCCGGGCACGAGGTCACCAGCAACTTCTCCGAGTACACCGCCCTGGCAGAGGCCCTCAAGAAGCTCGGTCAGCTCGGTGTGGAAGGCGACGTGCTGATCAGGTCAGACTCCCAGCTGCTGGTGGGCCAGATGAGCAAGGGGTGGAAGGTCAAGGGAGGAGGCTACGTGGTCAAGCTCGCGGAGGTAAGAGACCTCATCAAAGGACTGGGGTCAGTCGCATTCGAGTGGGTCCCTCGAGAGCAGAACGAAGAGGCTGACCTTCTGACGAGGGTGGCGTACGAAGAGGTCAGACGTCGAGCCTCTCAGTAAGTCTCGTCGAGGACATGCTTCTCTCGACGGAGCGCCCTCTCGTGGCGCGGTAAGGGACCGCCCGATGCGTTCAGGACATCCTCCTGGGAGGAGCTGCAGCCAAGTCTGAGGTCCACGTGACCCCTTCTTCCACTCCCTCGGCGGACATTTGCAACCACGCTGGGACCACTCGGTCCAGGTACTGCGCGAACTTCCAGAGCCCCACGTTGTACTCCGGGTTCCCGGAGCGGTCGATGACGCGTTCGGGATAGGCTATCCCGATCCCGAACATGCCCGGGGCTATGACGCCCAGCCTGTCGTCATACTTCGCAGGGTCTGCTCCCCGGACGGGTATGCGCCGGGCCTTGAATCCCACTCCGTAGACCACCTTCGTGCACTCGGGAAGGTAGCGGCGGACGTTCCCGCTGTCCGCCTTGACGCGCAGCAGCCTCTCGGCAGGGACGCGTTCCATCTCGTCCCTCGCCCACTCAGCAGTCTTGCCTTTCAGCCCTGTGTTGTCGTGGAGGATCCAATCCCCGTGGTCCACCGCGTACAGCAGCGGGCTCCGGTAGAAGTTGATGACCCGGCGGGCGCCCGCGTCCAGGAGGTTGTGCACTGCCATGATCGCAGAGTGCGAGGAGCCGAAGACCCCTACCGTGTCGCTTTGCGCGAGTGCCGACCTGAGCAGTCGCGGGTTGAGCGCCTCCTCAAGGCTGATGCAGGGCTTGCCGTAGTTCAGGCGGATGGGCTCAGCCCCTATGGCGAGGACCACGTTGCGCGCTAGGACGTCGCCCAGCCTGGACTGAGCCCTCCAGCCGGCGCCGCTCCTGCGGATCCCGGAGACCTCGCACTGCAACGTGGGCACGCTGGCCCTCAGCCTGTCGGTCACCCACTGGAGCGGCTCGACGACGGCCTCCAAGGGACAGGTCTCCTGCGGCCCAAGGAGTTCGAGCGCGAACCTCCTCTTCTCCTCCGCCAGTCCGAACGACTTGCAGCTCGCCAGAAACTTTCTGAACAGGCGGACCTTCGTGTTGCTTGAAACGCTGCTCCACTTCGCGCCGAGGTCCCCTACCTTGAACTCGGGGTCCGCCCACGCCATCGAGCCTGGAGGGACTCCCGCGTCGAGGAGCTTGCCGACAGTCGCTATTCCGGCGGGGCCCGCGCCTATTACCAGCCAGCTACACTCGCCTTCCGGGACGGGCGCCCTCCTGCGCGCTGACGCCACGTTCTCGGCTACCTGCGGCCGAGAGCCGCTACCTGGGCCAGCCTGCCTTGGTTGAAGAGCTTGATCTCCCTCCACATGGGAGGGCTCGTCAAAGGCTCCTTGGCGAGCAGCCCTTCGAACTCCTCGAAGCTCTGCCATCTCAGCATTTCGTTGTGTCTCTTCTCGAATCCGACTGTGGAGGAGGTCTTGAACGACAGGTTCCTGTTGCTCGCGCAGTCGGAACCCGCGTAGTGAGCAGGATAGATCTCGACGTAGTCTGGGAGGGAGCGCAGCCTGTCGAGAGACTCGTAGGCCTGTCTGAGGGTCCCGTGCCCTATGAGGTCCAGCCTCCCTACGTCGCCCACGAACATCGCGTCTCCCGTGAAGACGCCCCATGGCTCTTCGGCGCGCTTCCTGTCAGAGTACAGCAGCGACATGCTCTCGGTGGTGTGCCCGGGCGTCCTGATCGCCTTCAATGTCGCGTCCCCTACCTCGACCGTCTGCCCCTCGTCGATCGAGACGAAGTCGAAGGAGACGTCGGCGCCCTTGGCCATGGTCAGGTCGCATCGACCGCCTAGCCTGTCCACGAGCTTTCTGGCCCCGCTGACGTGGTCCGAGTGCACGTGCGTGTCGATCACGTGCGTGATCCTGCACTGCTCTGACCCTGCCGCCGCCACGTACTGCTCCGTCTCCTCTGAGGGGTCGATGACTGCGGCAACTCCGCTTCCGGGACAGCAGACGAAGTAGCTGATACAACTGCTCTCCTTCTTGTAGAAGGGACGGATGTACGGCATCTGTTCACGGTCTCCTCTGGCGTTCTCTTGCTTGGCGCATCTCTAAGGGTCTACGATATAGTTACAAGTAATTAAGCGTTAGCCGCTATTTTGGAACAGATAAGGTGGGCCTGCCCGGAATTGAACCGGGGATTCTGGCGCGGGAGCCCCTGAGGAGTCCCAATTCGCCGTGTGAGAGCTTGGCGGGAATCACCCTGACGTCCTAACCAGACTAGACCACAGGCCCCGAGGCGGCCGGATGCAAGAGAGGTATTTGTTTCTACTTCTTGAGACCGACCGACCTGTTCTTCAGTCTAAGGTCGGAGGACTTGCACTTCCTGCACCTTTCAGCATGGAGGGGGTTCCTGGCGCCGCACCTCAGGCAGACCTGGAGGAACAGGCGCCTCTTTTGCGCGATCTGTTTCTTGGCAGCGTCTGCTATGGGCACGTGTTTCGACCTTGAACAATCCCGTTGCGAGTCACGACTATGAAGGTTTCGGTGGGAAATTTCGCGCGGCCCACCTAGGGACAGCAGGTTGCGGAACGATCAGACTGACTCGGCTGGACCGATCAGGCGAAGGCAGCCTTGACCAGCCCAGGGACCTCGGCGGGCGTCATGGCGACCTTCACGCCGGCCCCCTGGAGCGCCTTGATCTTCGACTCGGCGGTCCCATAGTCTCCATATATGATGGCCCCAGCGTGCCCGAGTTTCTTCTCCTTGGGGGCGTGCCGCCCCGCGATGTATGCAACTATCGGCTTCGTGTAGCCCGCCTTCGAGATGTGCCTGGCGAGCCTCTCCTCCGCGTCGCCGCCTATCTCACCCACGATGACAATCGCCTTCGTCTGAGTCTGAGCCTCCGCGAAGTCGAGGCACTCGGTCGCGACAGTCCCAACGATC
>JASIEW010000150.1 GCA_030045755.1 Nitrososphaerales archaeon | reverse complement strand
ACGCGTCTTCGATGGAGTCCATCCAGAGATGCGACCAGCCCTTCTTCTTGGTCAGATACGCGGTGTTGCACTGGGTGCCGTCTCCGACTCCGAATTCGACGCAGAACCTGTCGGTCAGGCCCACCTTCCGGAACGTCGCTGCCAGCATCCCGTCTTCTCCGTTCTGTGAGTACATCCTCGCTTCGTATCTGTTTAGGCTCTTGATTTGGGAGTGGGGCGTCAGATTCCAGAGAAGCTCCAGCTTAGCCACGTTCGCGGCGTATCTGAAAGGAAAGGCGACTCGCTTCGCGAACAGGTAGGTCTTGATGGCCCTCTGCCTCCCCAGCACCCTCCTCGCCGCGTTCTTCAGCCGGGTGTTCATCGGGGCTTCGGGACCTGGGAACTTACCTTCATCTTGAGGTACCCTGCGACTTCCTCGTCTGTCGCGCCATCCTGCATTTCCTCGATCGCGCCCGTGCGCGGTTCGAGGATGAAGCTCCCCTGCTGGCCGTAGACCTTCACCCTGCGCCGATAGGCCGACTCTAGCACCCCTCTCTCCTGCTCGTTCTGGGCGTACTTCAAGACGTTCCACGGGGGCCCATAGCTCTCTGCCTCGGCCCACTGGGACCCCAGTTCGGCTCTCGCGTCGTACAGCGTGCTTTCCACAATCAGCGGAATCTCGCATGTGCTTACATAGGTCCCTCTCTGCCTGAGAGGCTGCATCCCTTCCGGATACCTCACGTAGAGTGGGACGCGCAGAAGCGCGTCGTCTAGGAAGTAGCCGTGGTCGTATCTTCCCGACTCGCCCAGTAGCTGTCCGTGGTCGGACGTCACTATGAACAGTGTGTCCTTCGAAGACCGCTGCAGCCGGTCAACCACCTCGAGCCCGCGGGCGACCGCAAGGTCTGCTAGCCTTCGATACTTCGGGGGCCAGCCGAAGTCGCGGAGAAATTTCTTGCCAGTCAGGTAACAGTACGTGGACTCTGAGCCGGGGGACCTGTCGTTCCACGAGTATGGCTGGTGGGCTTCCATGAGGTTCACGTAGAGCAAGAACGGCTCCTGGGGCTTCCACGACTCGAGCGCGGCGATGATGTGCTTGCTTCCTTTCTCTCTGGGGTTGCGGTAGAGTGCTCTCGGCGCCTTCGCCCTGGCGTGCTGGTAGACGCGGCGCAACAGAGTGCCGGCCTTCATGTCGCGCACCATCCTTATCGAGGCGCGGAGCCAGCTGCCCCCTGACTGTTTGAGATAGCGGTTCATCTCGTCGACAGGGCCCACTTCGTCGAAGATGTCGCACCGCCCGAATGGGAAGCCGAAGAGCGTGCTTACGAGGGGGTTGGCGGTCAACGAGGCGGTCTGATACCCCGACCTTGCGAGCTTGCCCAGGATGCCGCGCTCCTGCACGGAAAGGTTGGCGCTGGTCAGCTTCGCCGGATTGTCGGCGTATACGTTCAGCGACTCGTGGATGCCGTGCGACGAAGGGAGCCTGCCCGTGAATATGGAGGCGTGGGACGGGACGGTCCAGTTGGACGCTGATATCGCGTTCTCATATCTTGTGAATCCGATGTCCTCGAGCTTCCGCAAGCCCTGCGCGTGGTCCTCCCTGAGAGTGTCTAGAACCAGAAGCACGACGTTTGATCGCAAGAATGCCGGACCTGCTCCTTTCGCCTCTCTCTGTTCTTTTAAAGCGATGCGTCGCTGTCTGCGCTAATCTATCAGGTGCAGCCTTCTCAGTCCGGCCAGCACCTCGTCCGCGGACTTTTCTGCAGACGAGTGCTCCGTGTCAACTACTATGTCGGGGGCGAGCGGCTCTTCGTACGGGTCCTGGACCCCGGTGAGGTTTGTGATCTCGTTCTTCCGTGCCTTCGCATAGAGGCCCTTGGGGTCCCTCTTCTCGCAGGTCGCCAGGGACGCTTTGATGTAGACTTCTACGAACCTGTCTGCGCCTATGTTCTCCTTTGCGGATTCCCTCGAGACGCGGTAGGGAGATATGAGCGCCACGATTGAGACGACCCCGTTCCGAGAGAGAACCTTCGCGAGATACGAGACCCTCCTGGCATGCTCCTCCCTGTCCTGCCTCGATAGGCCGAGGTCTCTCGACAGTCCCTTTCGGATCTCGTCGCCGTCGAGGATCTCGACGAACTTTCCGTTTTCTTCCTCCAGCCTTCTCTTGAGTATCCCGGCGACCGTCGACTTACCGGCGCCAGGCAGGCCCGTCATCCACACCGTGAAGCCCTTCCTAGCAGGGTTCTCTGCCTCAGCCAAGTTGCTCCATCACCTCGCTCGGAGCCTCGGTGTCCACTCCTTCCCTCTTCGGGTCGAGGCCCATAGCCCTGAGCAGCATCGGGGACACTTGGAGCACGTTAGCTCCTCGCACCTCCTTTCCGCCCAGGTCGCGTCCCGGCCTGTACGCCATCATTATCCCATCCATCGAGTGCACCGAGTCGTCGGGGCCCGTGTCGTTCTCGCTGAGGTATAGTCCTTCGTGGCCGATCGTCCCCGCGGATCTCCAGTCCAGCCGGCCGAAGTAGACCATCAGGTCGGGCTTGTCGCCAGTCGCCTCACGGTAGAGAGTGTCCGGCTCGAAGACTGCGTTGTCCATTTCCTTCCCTTCGCCGTCCCTGATCTTGAGGATTTTCTCCACGAGGCCCTTCTTCTCGGCCTCCAGGGAGGCGGGGTCGACTATGCCCTGTGCCTCTCTCTCCTTGACGTTGAAGAACACTCTCGCGTAGTACCCGCCCCATCCCCACGCCTTCGTCCTCGACCAGTCTATCTCAGCCTTGTCGATGTCCGTGACCGTCGTGGGCTTCGACCTGAAGGTGAGGTAGCCCTCCCTTTCCAGCCACTGGTTGACGCAGAAGCATCCCTTCATTGCCTTTGAGCCGTGGTCCGAGAGGAGGAACGTAAGGCAGTCGTCGCCGAAGATGGACATCAGCCTGCCTATCCTCTCGTCGACCATCTCGTAGTATTCCTGGTCTATCTTCTCGTATATGTTGCCCTTGACGTATCTCGGGTGCGTCGGGTCGAAGAACTTCCAGAAGGCGTGGTGGAGCCTGTCGAAGCCGATCTCGTGCATCATGAAGAAGTCCCACGGATGGGACTTCGCCAGGCGCTCGGCCACGTCAAAGCGCTTCCGGGTCATGTCGAAGAGTTCCTCCCTCATCGAGTCCCTGTTCTCGGTCCTGAAGGTGACGTCGAAGATGTACTTCCCGCCTGCAGCTTCGAGCACCTCGCTGCGAAGCTCCGCCGGCTGGGTGAAAGGCCTCTCCATGTTCGGCGTGATGAAGCACGACACGATTTGCGAGTTGGGGACGGGTTTCGGGGGGTACCCTGGGGGCACGCCGATGACGATCGACCGCTTTCCGTGCGCAGCGAGGATGTCCCAGACCGTCCTCTCCTTCACATGGGTCGAGTTCACTATGTATCCTTCGTTGTAGGAGAAGCCCTTGCGGTGCCTGAACCCATAGATCCCCAGCTGCCCTGGGTCCTTGCCAGTCATCATTACCATCCAAGCCGGGACTGTGATCGGCGGGTCGCACGTCCTGAGCCTGCCGTGCACGCCCTTCTGGTACATCTTCTTGATGTTGGGGAGCCTGTCAAGGAGCTTGTCGAAGAGCATCTCCGGCGGCACGGAGTCGAGGCCCAGCACTGCGACCTTCATGTCACTCTACGAAGGGAGCCTTGGACTGCAGTATGACCTGGGACACCTCGGGGCGCATGAACTCCTTCGGCGGTGTCTGCCCCTCGGCGAACATCTTGCGCAGCTTCGTGCCGCTGAAGCTCAACCTTTCCTCCTCCGGGTGGGGGCACGTCCTCTCGCTGGCGATCCCCGCGCACTTCTTGCAATAGAAGAACTCCCTGAAGAAGAAGGGGGTGATTCCGAGGTCAGGGAACTCTTTGAAGATGTCCTGTGCGGCGTATGGGCCGTAGTAGTTCCCTACGCCCGCGTGGTCCCGTCCGATTGTGATGTGCGTGCAGCCGAAGTT
>JASIEW010000149.1 GCA_030045755.1 Nitrososphaerales archaeon | reverse complement strand
GCCGCGCTTGAGATATGATAACACAAAGAGTGTACAGATGATCGCGCCTAGTGAGACGGGCACCCAGAGCAGCAGGGCATCGATTCCGAGGAGCGGCTCTGTCACTTCGAGGGTAGCGGCGATTGTGAGCAGGGTGGCGACCACGAGGAATCCGAGCCCTATCTTGACAGAGGCTCTGGTGCGCCAATTGGCGAATTCAGAATAACTTTGTTTGCGCCACGTGAAAGCGAACATCCCCAGGGCCGTGGATAGCGGATAACTCGACTCTTCGACCCAAGAGTGGGGCAGGATGTATAGGACGAGAAGGAAGTCGGCGGGCGTAATACTGTAATAAGCAGCGGCAGCCTGAATCACTCTGCCAGTGTTGTAACTGGAGACCGTGAGTATGAGGAATCCGAAGCCTGGGACAAGGCTGGCCAGGGCGATTTGGACGTTGTTGAAGAAAATTCCTCCCCATTCTTGGACCGCGGAAGTCCCAAGACCTGACTTGGTCGAATTATAGAGTGCGGTGTAGCGAGCCTGCTCGCCTGGGAAGTAAGGGGTAAGAGACGCCGCTATCAGTATCGCCTGCGTCATGAGGAAGAGAAAAAGCGTCAACAAGAAGAGCTTCATCGCAGGCGAGAGACGGCTTGGTTGAGTCGGTGTGGAGGTGAACCTGTCGCCTAGGATAGAAGAGGCTTTCGTCGTCAGGGTTGGGACATCAGCTGCGTCGAGGGTCGCCGACGCCCACCCACCATCGAGCCTGAGCGTGACGTCCCGTCCCTTGACGGCGACAAATTGAACAGAACTCCATGGGATGGTTTGGACTCCCTTTTTCATGGCCAGTTCGCCGCGGGGAAGGCTCAGAAGTTCAGCGAGACGACGGGCCCTGTACTCGCTGACGATCGGGGCTATGACAAGGGTTAGGGCGACGGCAAGGGCGATCCAACTGCCGAGTCCGATGAGCGCGACTGCAGTTATCGCGAGGCCTACGCCGACGACCACGGAGCCCAGCAACAGAGGGAACTGGGTCCCTATCTTCAGGAGGCCCTCGTTGTCAATCAGGTATAGGTTGGTGTAGCTGAGCGCTCGGATTGGCGCGGTTAAGAGGGGCGGCGCTGCCTCAACTTGCGGCGTTTGGTAAACGCGGCGACCGCAACTTGAACAGAACTCACCCCTGTCCGCCATCGCCTTGCCGCAGTAGGGGCAAAACAAGGCTCTCGTATCCGACGTCCCGTGAATGTTATTATGGGTTTGCGATTCCTATTCGGTCGACCCCGATACGGGGTCTTCGAGGAGGGTCTTCTGAAGCGCTTCGCTGCTTATCAAGAGCTGAATTTTCTTCGTCCTTCCACGACGTCCCTTGCTGACGACCGATGCCTCAATCAGCCCTAAAAGGTCGAGTTCCGCGAGTATGCCACTTACACGTCTCTGTGTCAGTGCTTCAATTCCGAGCCTTCTGCAGATGGCATTGTAGGCCAGGTAGAGTTCTCCCGTATTCGTGCCGGTCTTGAATCTGGAGACAGCCAACAGGATGGCTTTGTTCTGTATGGGCAGAGACTGGACCGCCTCCTCGACCCGGTCATGCTCCATCTTGTCGGAGGCCCTGCGGATGCAAGAATCGTCGATTTCCCTGAGGCCCTCGCGTTCGGCGACCTCGCCCGCGATTCTGAGGAGGTCTATCGCCCGTCTGGCGTCTCCATGCTCTGACCCAGCCATGGCAGCGCAGAGGTTGATCGCGGCGCTTGAAGCTACTCCCGGTCTGAAGGCAGTCTTTGCTCTTGCAGCAAGTATGCCCCTCAGCTGCTCGACTGTGTAGGGTGGGAAGACGACCTCCTCCTCGCTCAGACTGCTGAGGACGCGCGGGTCGAGGCCCTCCTTGAACTTTAGGTCATTGGAGATTCCAACGAGGGTGATGAAACCGGGCGACAATCTCTCGTTGGACCTGGTGAACTTGTAGAGCGTCTCGTCCCCGAAGGTCTTGACGAGGTAGTCGATTTCATCGAGCACCAGGACGACGCGCTCCTGAGTCGTCTGTATGTGATTGAAGATCCTGTCCATTACTTCGCCGATCGACAGCCCTGTGAAGGGGATTCGTCTTTCCTCGGGCAGACCGAGTGACTCTGCGAAGAAGGCTAGCGTCTTGTATTCCGTATTTGCGAGCCGGGTGTTCACGTAAGCAGTGATGAGGTGCTGTTTCTCTACCTCTTTCCCGAGCCGGGTCAGAACATACCTCGTAACTGCCGTTTTGCCGGTCCCTGTCTTGCCGTAGAGCAGAAGGTTCGAAGGTTTCGAGTCGTGCAACACGGGGGCGAGGACCTCTGCAACTGCGTCTGCCTGCTCGTCTCTGAAGGGGAGA
Source organism: Nitrososphaerales archaeon (assembly GCA_030045755.1). The sequence goes on along the minus strand of JASIEW010000149.1, from coordinate 387 downwards.
CGGTCTGGCACGTATTCTGGACTTAGGGCGTTCCTGTCTATGAAGAGGGGTTGGCCTTCCTTGGCTCTCCGGAAGATTTCATCAATGCCTTTCGACAAACCGGAACAGTGGAAACACTGGTCTAGATAGTCTTTACCGCCAAAACTCTCATCGAGATATCTCAGGGACCTCCGTTTCGCCCGCGCGCACCCTCCCGTTTCCAACGGTTTTACGCGCTGTGGCCGAGTTTTATTATGAAGAAATGTTAGTTAATTGATGGAAATAGAAAACTATGCAGGGTGGGCGCCGGTTGCCCATGAATACAGAGACCAAAGTCCGCATCGGGATCCTAGCCGCAGGGGTGGCTGTCTCCGCTTTCTTGGGAGCGGCCCCTGTACATGGGCTGGT
>JASIEW010000017.1 GCA_030045755.1 Nitrososphaerales archaeon | reverse complement strand
GCTCGGACTTCAGCAGCCTCTCCTGCATCTTCCGGGACTCGTCTGAATCGGCCACGCATCGGCCAATCGCTTGGAAAATTTATAGATTGGAAGAAAGACGTGCGGAAGTCCCGTGCTTGAAGCGTGAAAAGTGAAAGCATCTTGGAGAACCAGGGGGATTCAGGAGAGGGGGACCAAACACGCGAGCTACAAGAGGCGCTGGAAGCTGAGAGGAAAAGGAACGAGGAGCTCCTGACCCGAGTCAAGTACGCTCAGGCAGACTTGGAGAACTACCGGAAGAGGATGGACAGGGAGACGAAAGAGGCAAGCGAGTCATCCCTGTTGAGGCTCATAGTCCCGCTTCTGGCGGTGGCGGACCAGCTAGACCTGGCGTTCGAAATCGCCGAGAAGGGGAACGGAGAACTGCGCGAAGGGATAGGCATGGTCAAGAAAAACCTGGATGCTGCGCTCGAGTCAGCGGGGGTCGAAAGGATCGAAAGCGTCGGCAAGCCCTTCGATCCGGCTTACCACGAGGCTGTCGAAAAGGTCGGAGGGGACTCGAAAGCGGAGAACGTCGTCATCGAGCAGCTCAGACCGGGGTTCACGTTCAGGGGAAGGCTCCTGAGGCCTGCCATGGTCAAGGTCGGGGCACCGCAGCCTGACGTCGAGAGGGAGGGAGAAACAAGTGAGTAGCGCGCGGGAGAAGATAATCGGCATAGACTTGGGAACGACAAACTCGGCGGGAGCAGTGCTGGAAGCGGGCAGGCCCGTGGTGATCCCCAGCGCGGAAGGAGCCACCCCGGCAGGGAAGATGTTCCCCTCCGTAGTGGCGTTCACTCAGGACGGCCAGCTTCTCGTAGGCGAGCCCGCCAGGCGGCAGTCGATAACCAACCCCGAGGGGACCGTGTTCGAGATAAAGAGGAAGATGGGGACAGACGGCAAGGCGGTCCTTCTTGGGAAGGAGTATTCTCCCGAACAGGTCAGCTCGTTCATCCTTCAGAAGATAAAACACGACGCGGAGGTCTTCCTGGGATATCCGATCAAGAAGGCCGTGATCACAGTCCCAGCTCATTTCAACGACAACCAGCGCCAGTCCACGAAGGACGCCGGCGAAATCGCGGGCCTGGAGGTGGTCAGGATAATCAACGAACCCACCGCCGCTTCGCTCGCTTACGGCCTGGACAAGTCGGACAAAGAGATGAAGATCCTCGTATTCAGCTTCGGCGGCGGGACCCACGACGCGACCATCATGGAGTTCGGGCAAGGGGTCTTCCAGGTGCTCGCCACTTCGGGCGACACACAGACGGGCGGGACCGACATCGACAAGGCCATCATCCAGGTACTGCTCCAAGACTTCAAGTCCAGGACAGGCATAGACCTCTCCCAAGACAGGACGGCGATGGCAAGGCTGAGAGAGGCGGCAGAGCAGGCCAAGATCCAGCTATCGAACCTCACCTCGACCGACGTCGACCTCCCGTTCATCGCGAGCGACTCCTCAGGGCCCAAGAACCTGCACTACACGCTGACGAGGACCAAGCTCGAGGAAGTCGCACGCCCGATAGTCTCGAAGACCGAGGAGACCATCAGGAAGGTCATGAGCGACGCGAAGCTCACTCCGACGTCTGTAGACAAGGTGATACTCATCGGCGGCATGACCAGGATGCCGCTCGTCAGGAAGTTCGTCGAGGACGTCGTAGGAAAGCCTGCGGAGCGCGGCGTAGACCCGATGGAGGCCGTAGCCATAGGGGCGGCCATCCAGGGCGCGGTCCTGGCGGGCGAAATAAAGGACATACTCCTCCTAGACGTTACCCCGCTGTCCTTGGGGGTCGAGACCCTAGGGGGGATAACCGAGCATCTCATAGAGAAGAACGCTACCATACCAACGAAGAGAAGCAAGACGTTCTCGACAGCCGCAGACTTCCAGACAGCGGTGACGATCCACGTCGTCCAAGGAGAGCGCTCGATGGCGGCCGACAACGTCTCACTCGGCATGTTCAATCTGGCCGGAATCCCGCCTTCCCCCAGAGGGGTGCCTCAGATCGAGGTGACCTTTGACATCGACGCGAACGGGATCCTGACTGTGGGGGCGAAAGACATCGGGACCGGCAAGGAGAACAAGATCACCATATCCGCCTCGACGAAGCTGTCGAAGGAAGAGAAGGAGAGGCTGATCAGGGACGCCGAGTCATTCGCGGAACAGGACAAGAAGAAGAAAGAGGAGGCGGAGGTCAGAAACGAGGCCGACTCCATCCTGTACACTGTAGAAAGGACGAAGAGAGACCTCGAGGGCAAGGTCGACAAGGCCGCGTTCGACAAGGTGGACGCTGCGGCCGGGGGTCTTAGGAAGGCTCTTGAGGGAACGGACTCTGCGGCTATCAGGGAAAGGAGCGAGGCCCTGAAGAGGGCACTGCAAGACGTAGGCGAGGCGGTATACAAGCAGGGACAACAAAGAGCGCAGGCGCAAACGCCCCCTCCGGGCGGTGCCAGCGCGGAAGACGGAGGCCAAGGCCCTGGCCCTGACGTCAGCGACGCGAACTACAAAGTCATGGACGAAGGAAAGTAGCGGACTCTCATGGCGTCGAAGGACTATTACGAAACCTTAGGCGTGCCGAAGACCGCGACCAAGGAACAAATCAAGGACGCTTACAGGAAGCTGGCGCTCCAATATCATCCGGACAGGAACAAGTCCCCCGATGCCGAAGGCAGGTTCAAGGAGATATCCGAGGCATATGCGGTCCTCTCTGACGACGAAAAGAGGAAGCAGTACGACTCCTACGGGCGCGAAGGAGTGTATCAGAGGTATTCGCAGGAGGACATCTTCAGAGGGGCGGACTTCGGAGAGTTCTTCCGAGGCTTCGGGGGGTTCGACGACATATTCTCGCAGTTCTTCGGGGTGAGCCCGGACAGGCGCATAAGGAGAGGAGAGGACCTAACATATCATCTCCAAATCCGTCTCGAGGACATCCTCGAGGACTCCTACAAGGAGGTCGAGATCCCGAGGAGCGAGGTCTGTGGGACGTGCAATGGAAGCGGGGCGAAGCCTGGCACTTCGCCGATACAGTGCAGCAACTGTGGGGGGACCGGGCAGGTCCAGCGCGTCCAGTCGACGGGCTTCGCGAGGATGGTGAGGATTGCCGCGTGCAACAAGTGCGGCGGCAGGGGCCAGGTGGTCGAATCTCCGTGCAAAGAGTGCAAGGGAACCGGCGTGACCGAAAGGAAAAGGAGGATCCAGGTCATGATTCCTGCGGGGATAGAGGACGGTCAGACCCTGCGCCTCAGGGGAGAGGGAAACTCCGGAGAGAACGGAGCTCCGCCAGGAGACCTGTACATCATGGTCAACGTCGTGCCGCACAACCTGCTGACCAGGCAGGGGAGCGACGTCTACCTCAAGACCAAGGT
>JASIEW010000148.1 GCA_030045755.1 Nitrososphaerales archaeon | reverse complement strand
CCAGACTTGGGACGACGCTGGTTCTACAAGTCTTCGAGTCAGACAACGTAGAGCGATTCTATCTCAAGAATGGATATGCCAGGCTGTTCAGCGAAGAGATCTTCGGGTGAGCGCGTCTCTGAGCCACGCTTCGGGCGCAAGAAAGAGGGGTGAAGCCGTGCATCTCGGCGTCGGGATCAATAGGGACCCGTCAGCAGACTCGTGCAGGTTCACTGACCTGTTCAGCGGGTTTGACAAGGTGGGAGCTGTGAAGAAGATATTCGGTAGGGACTCCAGGAAGGTCCTTGAGTCGACGACTGTGCGTCTGATACAAAGCAGAGGGTATCTGCACGTAGACAACGACACCGGCGACATAATAGTCTGCCAGCCCTACCTCAAGACCGCGGACGAACGCCACTTCTATCTGGATCTGATACACGAGTTGGTCCACGTCAAACAACACCACGAAGGCAGAGAGCTGTACGACAAGAGGTTCAGCTACGTGGACAGGCCGACGGAGATCGAGGCGTACTCGCTGGCCGTCGAGGAGGCAATGAGGATCGGGATGACCGACACTGAGATCATAGACTATCTCGAGGTCGAGTGGGTCGGCAAGGACGACTTCCGGCGGCTGTTGAAGGCGGTCGGGATGGCGCCGAAGGCTGAATAGTCTGCGTCGCTCGATCGTCGCAAGATACTTAACCCCTGGACTTTCACAATCGAGGCATGCCAAGAATAGAGCTGTATGAAGGGGCGCAAAAGGTGGCAGACGTGGGACTCGCGGACAAGACATTCAGCACGGGATCAGTGGGGTACTATGCAAACTCCAAGATAGAGTTCAATGGAAAGAAGTACCAATGCCAATTCCAAATGGTCGAAATAGGGTCCAAGCAAGCGAAGAAATAGCGACCATTCTCTTCATCTCGACGCGGGAAGGCGCGGCTCGTTCCCGCGAGGAATAAGTCTAAAATGACAAGCACAGCTACAAGCCACGGCTTGCTAGTCCGCGAGGTCATGCCCTGGGTGACCGAGTATGCCGACTCTGTGGACTCAGGGCTCAATGCGTTGTATCCCATCAACGGCGCCACCCAGCTCGAAAGGGCAGTATCAGACGCGCTGTCCGTCGGCGGCAAGAGAGTCAGAGCGACTCTTTCCCTGCTTTGGTGCGAAGCGTTTTCGGGCGACTACAGGCCGGCGATCCCCCTGGCGATAGCCTATGAGCTGGCGCATGCGAGCGCGCTCGTTCAGGACGACATCATAGACCACTCGGACATGAGAAGGGGCGGCCAGTCGATAGTGGCCAAGTATGGGCTTTCTACAGCGATCCTCGCCTCCGACCTATTGCTCTTCAACGTGCCGAAGATGGTCGCAAAGTACAGCGACCTCGACAGCCACAGACTTGCGAGAATCTTCGATCTCGTAGGCGAGGCGTGCAGGGCAACGACGTGGGGAGAATTCCTCGACCAAGAGATGGCAAGATCGAGGGAGAACACCGAGGAGGACTACGAGAGAATGATCAAGCTGAAGACATCGACGCTGCTTAGCGCTCCGTGCGCCAGCGGAGCCATGGTGGGCGGAGCCACGGACGAACAGGTGCTGATGGCTAGCAAGTTTGGAGAGTCTCTCGGAATCGCCTATCAGATTCAGGACGACATGCTGGACCTCATCGGCGACGAGTCGGCCCTAGGGAAGCCCGTCTTCACAGACCTGAGAGGAGGAAAGAAGTGTCTGGTCTTCATCCACTGCGCCAGCCGATGCTCAGTCCAGAACAAGGAGTTCATCTTCAGCCTGTTGAACAGGTCCGGCCCCTACTCGGAAGCCGAGATCTCTCGGCTTAGAAGCCTGGTCGAGAGACACGGCTCTCTGGACTACGCTCACGAGCAGGTCGTTCTTCATACGACTGGTGCCAAAGAGGCGCTGCGGGCCCTCCCTGACTCCAAGGCCAAGTCCTTCCTGATCGAACTCGCGGACTATCTGTCGACAAGGTACTACTGACACTACGACATCGTTAATACCACCGGTGCCCGAGAGCTCTGAGACGATGGAATTCGAGAAGGCCGTCTTGAAGAGGCGCATGGTCAGACACTACAAGTCCGACCCTGTTTCTGCGGACAAGGTCAGCAGAATGCTTGAGCTCGCGGCTCATGCGCCGAGCGCGGGCTTCAGCCAGGGAGTCGCGTACGTCGTGGTGACAGATCCCGCGATGAGGAAGCAGGTAGGGGTGGTTCAGGGCGAGAACGAATACTCGTCCGCAGGGTTCCACAAGTGGATATCAGAAGCTCCTGTGAACATCGTGGTGTGCACCAGCGAGAAGATCTACCATGACAGATACAGGGAGAAGGACAAGGTCAACGAGGACGGGACGGAGATAGAGTGGCCCACACCCTACTGGGTCTTCGATGCAGGATGCTCTTCGATGATAATCCTCCTAGCTGCGGTCGACACGGGGCTCGCTGCCTCCTTCACCGGGGTTGCCGACGTGCCTGGAATGAAGAAGCTTCTCGGAATACCTCCTGAATTCCATCCGGTCGGGGTCATATCGATCGGGAGCCCAGACAAGGACGTGAGGTCTCCCTCCTTGAAAAGAGGCAGGAGACCGATGAAGGACGTCGTGCACTACGGACGATGGTAAAGCCTAGTATTCCATCGTGCGCCTGTAGAACAGGTAGCCAGCCACCAGAAGCGCTGCGGAGAGCCCGCTAAGAGGAGCAAGAAGGGTCACGTCTATCGTGCCTGACTGCAGGTCCCGGAACGCTTCGACCGCCCATGTCATCGGGTTGAAGTTCGACAGGATGCTGACGGCCGGAGGCAAGATTGAGGCGGGGTAGAACTGCGTGCTGAAGAAGGACAGGTATACCTGCGCGGTGCTCCTCACCGTGGTGAAGAGTTCCAGGCTCGACGCCATCGAGGCGGCCACGACGGAGAGGCCGCAGACCGCACCCGAGAAGAGCAGCATTATCAGCACTCCCATCATTGCGTATGGGAAGGACAGGCCGTAGAGCACAGCGATTACCGCCGTCCCAGGGAGCGTGGTGAGGGTCGTCCGGAGCATCCCTGAAAAGAGCCTGGAGAAGGCCAACCTCGACTTCCCGAAAGGCAGCGTGAGGAGGTAGGACTGCGTGTCGTGGATTATCCTCTCTCTCCATACGTCTCTTCCTGACTGGAACGAGGCGACGGTGGCGGTCACGAGATTTGCCCCGGGCGCTATGTAGAGGAAGTAGTTCCCGTATCCTGTGATCATCGCCGACAGGCTGAGGCCTGACACGCCCAGGTCTATCATGAAGTTGACGAACATGATGACGAGAAGGAACCGGTCGGCGAAGAAGATCCGGAAGTCTCTCTCGACTATCTGTACCGGCTTACTCAAACCTGCCCCCCTCTAGCTTTCTGAAGAGGAAAGCGCTTCCCAGGCCGAAGAAAACCGCGACGAAGAGCGCCAGCTCCACTGTGGCGTCGAGGCTCGTCACGGTGCCTAGGACAAGGAACCTGATCAAGTCTGAGGCGGATGTCACGGGCGAGAATGCGGCTATGGGCTGAATCGCCTTGGGGATGTAGTATAGGGGATAGATTGCGGCGCTTACTCTCACCGTGGCGAGCTCTGCCATCGCTATGATCACGTCGAACCTGTTTTCGTTTCTGATCACCATCGCGAGAGTGATCGAGAGACCTGAGATTCCTATCGCCAACAGGAAGAGGACGACGTAGGAGCCGAGCACCGCCATCGGGGTGAAGGTCCCGTCGAGATACGCGACGAGCAGCATCATCGGCGCGCAGTAGATCAGAGCCCTGACGGCACCGCCCAGGGCCCTCCCGAACACGAAGAGAGAGTGACCGAACGGCAGGCTGAGGAGATAGTCTAGGAGGCCCAGCTCCTCTTCCTCGAAGAGGTCGGCCCCTATGATGAAGGCTATCGACGTTATAGTGGAGACTACGGCGCCGACCGAGTAGAAGTCGAAGTAGTTGAAGCCAAGCCCGACCGCGAGCTTGCTCACCAGTGCAGCGAAGACGAACAGCTGGATAAAGAAGAACATGGTCCGCGATATCAGTATCCATGGAGACTTCACCAGGGTGCGCAGGTCGCGCTCGACGAGGACCCACAGAACGGAGATCGGAGATGGGCTCTTGCTCAAGTCAGCTTCGCGCCCGTGTAGTACAGGAATACGTCTTCCAGAGAGGGCTCCTTCAGGTTCGCGCTGGTTATCTTTCCACCCTTTGCCGTGACTATGTTGATCATGTGAGCCAGCAGCTCCCTTCCGTTGCTCAGTTCCATTCTGAGGACATCGCCTTCGAAGTGTGCGTCGTGTACTTCCTCGACCTTCGTGACCTCGCCGATCAGCTCTGGGATAGGCTCCTTCAGTCGGAATTCTATCACGTCCCGTCCTTTCAACGACCCCTTCAGGTCGTCGGGATGACCGACCTGGACCATCTCTCCCCTGCTCATGATCCCCACCCTGTCCGACATCCGGTCGGCCTCGTCCATCATGTTGGTCGCGAGGAGGATGGTGGATCCTTCGTCGCGCAGCTCTTCGATCATGTCCCAAACCATCAGCCTGGATGGGACATCAAGGTAGGCTGTCGGCTCGTCGAACACCGCTATCTTCGGCCTCTGAACGAAGATCTTCGCGTTCTCGATCTTCTTCTTCGTTCCTCCGCTCAGGGTCCAGGTCCTCTTTTTTGCCTCGGTCGTTAGGCCGAACTTGGAGAGCGTTTCGTCTATTCTCTTCTCTCTTAGGGCCTTGTCGATGCCGGTCACCTTTCCATGCCACTGAAGTATCTCTCTCGCAGTGAGGATTCTGTCGTATTTCGCGTCCTGGAAGCTGATGCCTATCAGCTCCTTCACCTTGTCTGGCTCGGAGCTCACGTTGTGGCCCTCTACGATGATGTCCCCCTTGGTGGCCCTGTATACCGTGGCCATGGTCATGATGAGGGTGGTCTTCCCGGCTCCGTTGGGCCCGAGCAGGCCGAAGATTTCCTTGTCTTGGACGTTACAAGTCACTCCCCTGATCGCGTATGTGTTCTTGAAGCTCTTCCAGACGTCTTTGAACTCTATCATGGGGCCCTTCCTTTTACTTTGAGGACTATGACCGTCTTGTCGTCATCATAGCCAGACGGGACGGACTTTGCCTGCTTGACTATGGAGTCGGCGGCCTTCGCCGCCGTGGCGGTTTTGGCCAGGCCTGTCAGGAGTGGGTTCGTGAGCACATGGCCTACCCCGTCTGATGCAACCACGACCATGTCCCCCGGTTCAAGTTCAAGGCGAGTGCGATGCACTTCTATGAGGCTCCTGTAGCCTACGACCTGGGTGATGCGTCCGCCCGGACCCCTGTCTTCCACGGACAGGCTCTCCGTTCTCCCTCCGCGGACCAGCAATGCAGGACTGTCTCCCACGTTGGCTACCTCGAGAGTGCTCTGATTGACCGAGGCCGCGGTGAGCGTCGTCTCGCCTATTGTCGTGTCTCCCTTCCTCCTTTCGAGCGACAGTTGGTTCACCCTGCCGAGCGCCACCGCCAAGTCACCCGTGAACGCCTCGCGCAGAAGGGCCAGCGCAAGTTCAGCTGCAACTGCTCCGCTTCCATAGGATGAATGGGTCACGCCGTCCGCTACGCAGAACAGGCCCGCCTCTTCGTCGAGGAGCATCCTGTCCTCGTACGGATGGGCGCTCCCCGCCTCTGACTTCGCACCGACTTCGAGCTTCATCTCTAGAACTTGACTTCGACTGCGTCTGGACGGCTAGACTGCGAACTTGCGCTCGAAGTACTTCAGGAGCCACTCCGAGTTGTACGTCTCTCCGAAGACCTTCTCCTGGAGCTCCTTGGGTGTGTAGGTCGCTCCCCAGCGGTGAATCTTGGTCCTGAGCCATTCTCTCAGGGCGGCGAGGTCGCCGTCGGACACCGAGTCTCTGACCAGCTTGCCATCTTCCATCTTGTGCCATATCATGCCTAGGATCACGTTGCCCAGAGAGTACGTGGGGAAGTATCCGAACGAACCGCCGCTCCAGTGTATGTCCTGGAGCACTCCGTTCTCATCGTTCGGAGGCCTCATGCCGAAGAACTTTTCGAACGTCTCGTTCCACAGGGAAGGAAGCTCTGATGCCCTGACGTCGCCGGCGATCACCTTCTTCTCGATGTCGTATCTCAGGGCTATGTGCAGGTTGTAGGTGAGTTCGTCTGCGTCCACTCTGATGAAGCTCTTCCTTACGGTGTTGAAGTAGAGGTACAGGTCCTCCGGGTCGTATTTCGAGATGAAAGGGAGGTTCTTCTTCAGCAGGGGCATGACCAGTTTCGAGAACTCGCGGCTGCGGCCCACCACGTTCTCCCAGAACCTCGACTGCGATTCGTGTATCCCTAGCGAAGCCCCCGTACCAATCGGACTGTACTTCAGATCCTCTCCGACCCCTAGCTCGTAAAGCGCGTGGCCTGACTCGTGTATGGTCGAGAACATGGTCGCCTTGAAATTGGTGCCCTC
>JASIEW010000147.1 GCA_030045755.1 Nitrososphaerales archaeon | reverse complement strand
GAGAAGATGGACTTCACCCTGTCGAGCGTCTCGATGTCGCGGAGCGACTTGTCGTCTCTTATCCTCTTGATCCTCGGGAAGCGCAGCGCGAAGCCGCTGTCGTGGCGGTCGCTCCTCTGGATGCTGTCGAAGGCGACTTCCACTACAATCTCAGGCTTGACAGTCATCCGATACCTCATGTCACTTATGGTGATGTCCCTCAGCCTCTTTGTCATCATCTCGATCTCACTGTCTGTCAGGCCGCTGTACGCCTTGCCTATCGTCTTTAGCGAGTCTCCGTCTCGGACTGCGAACGTGTAGTCGGATATCACGCCCGCTCTCTTCCCATGGCCGTATTCAGCAGCGACTATCACGGCGTCGAGCGTGTCGAGCTCTTCCTTCAGCTTGACCCAACCCGAACCCCTTCTGCCCATGCTGTAGGTGCTCTCTGGGTCCTTTACTACCAGGCCTTCGTACCCGAGGTCCCTGCTTCTCCTGAACGCCTTGGCGACTTCCTCCTCGGTCTCGACGTCTTCGGTGTGAGCGATGGTTCCTCCGGCCGCCTCGACCAGGCCGCGAAGAATCGCCCTCCTCTCCCGTAGCGGCAGGTCGACCGTCTCGTCGCTCCCACTGAAGAGTACGTCAAATCCGAAGAACACGACTGGCGCGTTCCTTACCGCCTCCTCCAGTCCGTCCTGGCGCCTGAGCCTCCTCTGGAGGAGCTGGAAGGGCAAGGGCTTGCCTGAGGCGAAGGGCACCGCCTCGCCGTCGATGACGAAGTCCGGGTGGCTGCCCTCGAAGGAGCGCACCACTTCGGGGAAGCTCGAGGTTATGTCCTCAAGGCGGCGAGAGTAGACCCTCACGCTGCCGCCTCGCCTGTGAACCTGCGCGCGGACGCCGTCGTACTTGTACTCCGCGAAGACCCTGTGGCCGAAGTGCGACGCGATCTCCTTCGGGCTGCCCATGGGCTCGGCCAGCATGAAGTTCACCGGGTGGAACGGGCTGATTCTGATGCGCCCTACGTCGCCCGTCGAGGCCCACCGCGCGAACGTCCCTATGTCTCCCGCGACCATGTGGGCCCTCGCGGCCGTCGCCTTGGGGATGGAGAAGGCCTCGGCGATCGCCTCTTCCAGCAGCCCCTCGACTACGCCTGTCCTCATCTCTCCGGTCAACGCCTTGACTACGTACTTCCCTTCCGTGGGGCTCGAAAGGAGGAGGAGCGACTTGATCGCCTTCCTCCTCGACTCCAGCGAGCCCTTCCCCTTCGCCTCCCTCAGTGAATCGAAAGAGGACCGCAGGTCGGCGAGCGTCAGCGGCTCTTGGAAGAGTGCCTGGACCTTCTTCTTCGCGAGGAGGTCTTCTGCAACCTCTCCTAGGTCCCCATGCTTGAGATAGACCCTGGAGACGTCCTCCTGCCGCGCTCCTGTGAGTTCCATTATCGCTTCGATGAGGATGGAGTATCCCACTCGGGCTTCGTCTGCGCTGCCGCGCTCTGATGAGCGGCCGACGGCCACCCTTGTGGCGAACTCTGCATCGTCGGGCCCGAGCCGTTTGAGATAGGCCGCCAGGATGGCCACCTTCTCTTTCTTGCTCTTCGTCGACTTCACCCCCTCCAGCACTTGGGCTAGGTCTGCCAGTTTCTCGGGCTGGCTCAACGCGGGATTTTGATGGCCATCACGTAGGCGGCCTCTCCGTCTCTGTAGTAGGCCTCGAGGCTCCCGGTCTTCCTGTAGCCCAGGGTCTCGTAGAGCCTTATGGCGGACTCGTTCGTTATCCTCACCTCGAGGTAGCACTCGGTGGCAGACTTCTTCGCGAGTTCCTCATGCGCGGCGAGCACTAGGGCGGAGCCGATCCCCTTCCCCCTGTGCGGCTCCCTGACTGCGACTGAGACGACGTGACCCCTCCTTGCCAGCCCGAGCCTCCTCAGATACGAGAACCCGTACTCTATCCTGCTCATTATGTAGCCGACCACTTCGCTGTCGAGCTCGGCTACCAGGAACGTCTCCGGGAACTCGTGGAGGATGTCGTAGTAGAAGCTGTCGGTGTAGTGCTCAGGCAGCGTGGTCATGTTGATCTGGATGACACTTGGCACGTCCACGACTTCGCATCGGCGAATCGAGTAGTCGCCCACCCTGGCGACGACTGCCTTCTGCAAGCCTCTACTTCTGCTGCGACGCCGTCGGTTAAGTCTTCCTGAGCGCCTGGGATAGATTATTATCAGAACGGAGTCACCGGGCGTCTGTTGTCAGCGCAGCCACAGGAGGTGGACGACCTGGTCAGGGCGCGCTTCACAGTGAAGGACAAGTTCCTCCTGCAGGACGGCGAGGAGGAGTACCGGGTGGAATACGGTCCGGAGTCCAAGGAGAGGTTCGTCGACCTGTGCGGTGCCCTGGACGGCAGGGGACTGGAGCCGCATCTGACAGGAACGAAAGAGGAGTGCGTCCTCACGATAAGGAGGAAGGCTGTCCCGACCGCGGTCAGGTCGAGGATTCCGGTCGTCCTCGCCTTGCTCACCTCCGCCGCCGTGGTGGGGGCCGCGCTGCTGGAGTGGTCGGAGGTGGGTTCGCTGGCTCCCTCGGCTCCGGGGCTGCAGGTGGCCATCGTCTATGGGGGATGCGTCGCTGCGCTGCTCGCCGTCCGAGAGTTCGGCCACAGGTACGAGGCTCGGAAGTCGAAGTCCGAGCCAAACTCATCCTTCCTGCTCCCGGGCATCCCTGGGGTCACGGCCATATTGCCGTCGCTGGGCTTCCTTTCAGTCCAAAGGAACCCTGCCATAAACCGCGACAAGTACTTCGACATCATGGTGGTCGGACCGCTGCTCATCCTGGCGGCGTCAATCGCGTTGGAGGTGGCGAAGGGACTGGCAACCTATTCGTCGACCGTGCAGCTCACCAGCTGCCAGTCCGTGAATTCGATAGTCTCCGTATGCCCGTTGAATCCCAGCGTGCTGCAGGCCGTGATAGACAGGATGGTCGGCGGATTGTTTCCCGCCTCCCAGGGCTCGCTTCTGCTTTCTCCGATAGGCGACGCCGCGACCGTGGGGTTCCTGCTCTTCTTCGTGAGCGCCCTCCCCATGGCTTCCTTCGACGGAGGCCATCTCTCGACCGTGGCGTGGGGGTCCACGGCCGCAAGGGGAGCCACCTACCTGAGCGTCCTCGCCCTGATAGTCCTCGACACGCCGTTCTACTGGGGCATCGCCATCGTCGGTCTGCTTCTCGCGGGCCGCTCCGTCCGGATGCAGTTCTTGGACGAGGTGTCCGGGGTGTCCAGGAACAAGCGGCTGCTCTACCTGCTACTGATAGTGATAGCCTTCATGTGCGTGCCGCTGCCCCAGAACCTGGCGACCGTGCCGCTATGACGCCTGGATTAGGCACTCTCCGGCCCTGGTGACGACGTTGACCTTCCCGGATCTGCCTACCTTGTTCAGAAGGCGGCCCACGGCCTCTCCTGAGCCTCTCGCCGTCGACACTCCGAGCTTGGACTTTGCGTACACTTCGGGAAGGCTCGTGAGCATCAGCACGTCGTATTCCTCCTTCAGCTTCTCAAGGTAAGTGACCTCCTCCATTCCGATGACGTTCCTGCCCTTCCTCCTCGAAGCGTCGTCCGTCATCCTCCCGGTCGCAAGCATCTCCAAGGCGGGCGACCCGAGCCCACCGGAACACTCAGCGATGAGCAGGAGGTCTCCCGACGGCCTCAACGCCGGCATCGCGCTCCAGGCCGTCCTGATGGCTGACGACAGCGTGTCGTCGTAACCCGTGCCGCCCGCTCCGAGCACCAGGCCCTTCCCGCGTGGCACCTGCGTCTCGAGGAACGAGCTGCGCAGGGCGTCGAAGGGCGCGTCGTGCAACACGTGGAACGCCCTTCCTCCTCGTGGTACGACCGTCATGTAGTCCGCGTCTACGATCTTCGACGCGAGCCCCTCGACTCTGTCGTACGACTGGGTCTTGGTGAAGGGGGTGGGCTCCGCGTCCTTCCTGGCCGAGGCAGC
>JASIEW010000146.1 GCA_030045755.1 Nitrososphaerales archaeon | reverse complement strand
CCTGGCTCGCCGAGACCTCGTAGTAGGCGGCTGCGCCGGCGATGAGGAGCGCGATGATGACGATGGCTATGACTTTTCCCGTCGCGCTGCTCTTCTGTGTCGTTTCCAACCTAGTCAGAAATCCCTATCGCGTGTATATAGCGGATTTCCGAGATTGTTCCGAAATCAGTAACGAATCGGCGCACAGCGGGCCCCTTCATCATGACCGATGCAGCGCCTCCACGGGCGTCAGCCTGGAGGCCCTCCATGCCGGCAGGATCCCCCCTATGGTCCCTACCGCCGCTGCAATCGCGATTGCGGCCAGGACCAGCTCCGGGGTTATGACAGGCGTTATCGAAAGGGTCGTGGTGGCAGCAGAAGGGCCCGCCAGAGAAGGCGCCCCTCCGAACGATGAGGACGCGCTCGAGACATGGGAGTGGGTGAATCCCAGGCCGCCGAAGCCGAGCGTGCCGCTGAGCGCGGAGATGACTATGAATGAAAGCCCGGCCCCGACTGCGACTCCAACGACGCCGCCGATGAGCCCCGTCACCGAAGCCTCTGTGATGAACAGCATCATTATGCTCTTGCTGCTCGCGCCCAGTGACTTCAGGACCCCGATTTCTGTGGTCCGCTCCAAGACCGACGTGAGCATAGTCGTCATTATCCCGACGAACGCCACTATCACCGAGGTCCCGGCCACAGCTTCGAGCAGAGTGGTCGTCCCGGCGGTCACGGACTCGACCGTGGAAAGCAGCGACGTCACGGCCGTTGCGCTGATGTCGTTCCCGAACTGGTCGGTAAGCTCGGTAGTCACGGTGTCCACTGTCTTGGCGCTCGACGCCGTGACGATGATCCCGCTGTAGTCCTGCGTGCCGAGAAGCTCCTGACCCACGATGGGCTGCACGAAGATCGAGTCGTCCGGGTCCAGCAGGAAGCTCTGTCCGAATGGGTTCAGGATTCCAGTCACGACGAACGACCGGTCGGTCCCGCTCCCAGAGGAGCCTCCAGGATTCGAGAACCCGGTTGACCCTCCGCCGCTCCCAGACACGAAGGTGACTCTCCCTCCCGACGCCCTGATGCTGGACACCGTCAGGACCTGGTTCACCGTGAGGTTCTCCGCGCCTGTGATGTCGGGATACGCGATCGAGTTGCCGACCAGGGCGCCTACCGCGTCGGTGGTCTGCGGAGCAGCCCCTGCGCCCGTGGTTATTGACGGGAAGATCTCTTTGAGCTGGCTCAGATTCGCGGATATGATCGAGACTGCGACCGTCCCGCTCCCTTGGGCTATCGTCCCGCTCGCCTCCTGATACGGGACTGCGCTGACCACGTCTTCGAGGGCCTCGATCTCCTGCACGGTGTCAGAAGTGAGCGAGAATCCTTTGCCCACGGGAGACACGAAGATGCTAGTGGCTCCGAGGCTCTTGAACTGGGCCGTGCTGGCTGCGCTGTATCCCTGCGTCGCGCCTACGAGCGCGACGATCGTCGCGGGCCCTATCACGATGCCGACTATGGTCAGGACGGCGCGAAGCTTCCGCTCCCTGAGCGCCTTGAGTGCGAACTTCAGAAGGTCAGCCGGGCGCAACTTCCACTAGCACCCACATCTCAGATTACCTTGTCCTCCTTCTTCGGTCTCATCGCCGCTCTCTTCCTGCCTACGACGACTGCGACCACCGCCGCCGCGATGACGAAGACGCCGACTATCGAGTATGAGACGATCCTTACTAGATTGGCGCCCGAGTTCCCGGTGCCGGAGCTGCTCGAAGTGCCCGTGCTCTGGAACAGCTGAGACTCCGACTCCAGGCTGTAGGTGCCTGAACTCGTGGTTGTCGAAGACGTCCCGAAGCTGTTCTGGAGGGTGATGTCCAGCTGGACCACGGCATGCGGCTGGGCCGAGCCGGGAGCAGGATAGGGTATGCTCAGGGTGAACGGGGTCGGAGTGTTGGGGTCTACCTCCCCGACGTAGTCGGGGCTTTCTCCCGTCGAGCTCGCGTTGTTCACCCTGCCGGAGACCTGGACGTAGTAGGCCGAGGACGATCCTTCGTTGAGGAGGGAGCCGCTGACTGTTACTCCGCTGGAGGTCTGGGCCACAGTCTCGTCCTGGACTACGATGTCGATGGAGCCCGTCAGCGTCAGCCCCACGGAGAAGGTCTGTGTCTGCTGGACCCCGTCCAGGTTCGTGAAGGTCACGGCTACCGTTCCGGCGTAGACGCCCAGCGAGGAGCTCGGGCTGCTCCCGAACTCGACCGTGTACGACGCGTTCTTTCCAGGCTGGACCACCGTCACGGGAGGCGAAGGAGAGTTGCCCAGCACGACCAGCGGCGACCCGACATTGACCGAGAAGATGGCCGAGTAGATGGATGCCGCCCCGTCGTTGGACAGGACGAAGGTGACGCTCGACGGAGTCCCCGCCACCACCGTGTCGGTCAACTGGCTGAGGGACAGGGATATGGCGTCGGGGTTGACCTCCTCTCCCACGGCGGGAGGCGAGAGGATGACGCTCTGGTGCAGGTTGGACGACGTGGCCGTGTTCCATGCCAGGGAGAGGTCGAAGCTGTACGCTCCGGGCTTCGCCTGCGCCCCGATGTCGACGTAGAACGTCATTGTGACGCCTTCGTTTGCAGTCACCTCCGGGATCGCCGCGTAGCCGCTCGAGTTCCCAGATGCGCTCGTGAAGCCTGAGGGGAGCGTCAGAGTCCCTCGCAGGTCGGTGACCAGCGCCGTGCCCATGTACTGGAGGTTGACCACCAGGGGGACGTTCTCGTCGCCTGGCTGTGGCGACGAAGTGGACGTTCCCCACTGGGCGCTCTCTAGAACATAAGGCGATGCCGGGTTCACAGACGCGACCTCGAATTCGAGGACTTGGGACGTCGTCTGGCTCACCGAGTATGAGTTGTAGTAGGTCGCCGAAAACGAGAGCGAGGCCGTCGATCCCGATAGAGACTGCGGGACGTAGAGCTCGACGGTCTGGCTAGAGGAGTCTCCCGCGGGGAGCCCTGCGATCGCGCCTAGCTCGCTGAGAACGCTGACCTGGGACGAGGGCGTGACCGAGACGGACACCGACGTGGCGTTTCCCGATCCAGTGTTCGACGTGGTCAGCGTGAGGTCGTTCACCTGTCCGGCGTAGAGTATGTTCGTGGAGGGGACGAAATTGATTACGACGTTGCCCTTGAGCGCGATCGACACGCTGATCGACTCGTCGAGCACTGTGGAGTTCGCCGACGTATGGTAAACTATCGAGAGGGGCAGGGTGTAGGTCTTCAGGGACGCGTTCCCTTGGACGTTCAGATAGAAGGTCTCCTGGATGATGGTGTCCGGCGCGATGTTGACACCGTAGGCTGACGCGGAGTCCTTCCCATTCGAGGACGTCAGAGGCTGAGAGAGAGACAGGGTAAAGGTGGTGGCTGTGGCCGTGCACGGTCCGTAGAACAGGAGGCTCACGGTCAGCGGTACGTCCTGCTCCCCGGGGCCTACGCTGAGCGAGGCGCCAGGCGTCCCCCACGCAGTCCCGATAGACCCGAAGGGGTTCCCGGTCTGGACGCAAGAGGCAGCGGAGGTCGGGACGACCTCGGATCCCACCAGGCTGACGGACAGGATGAGGAAGACCGCAACCAGAGCCGTCGCTTTCATGCTTTCAGTTCTCCACGATCCGCTCGACCACTCCGTCGCGCATGAAGACCACCCTCTCTGCCCGGGCGGCTACGTTCGGGTCGTGCGTGATGACGACAAGCGTCTTTTTGAACTCCGTGCTCAGCTTCTCGAGGAACTCCATCGTGCGGTTCGCGTTTTCACTGTCCAGGTTTCCCGTTGGTTCGTCTGCGAGGATTATCGAAGGGTCTCCCGCCAGCGCCCTTGCGACGGCCACCCTTTGCCGCTGGCCCCCGCTCAGGTCTCTCGGGCTCCTGTCAGCCTTGTCGGCGATCCCGAACTCTTCGAGCAAGGCCATCGCTCGCTCCCTCCTCTGAGCCGGAGGGACGCCCGCGATCGACAAGGGCAGTTCTACGTTCTCGGCGGTCGACATCCTCGAAATCAGGTTGAAGTCTTGGAAGACGAAGCCGATCTCCCTGTTCCTCATCTCTGCGAGCTTCGCGCTCGGGAGTTTCGAGATGTCAACTCCGCTGAGAGTTATCCGTCCGGCGGTGGGTCTGTCGAGCGCGCCCAGCATGTTCAGCAGCGTGCTCTTGCCCGAACCTGACGGCCCGCTTATGGAAAGGAACTCCCCCTCCCTGACATCGAAGGTCACCCCACGAAGCGCCAGAGTGGACTCGGGCCCCTGGCCGTACCTCTTCTTCAGATTGACGACCTCTATCGAGTTGACCTGGGGGCCAGGACGCGCATCGGCCTGCACCGGGCGCACTACTCCGTTTCCACAGGAGCCGGGGTAGGGGTCGGTTGGCTCTGCGCCAGCAGGATGGTCGTGACCTCGAGCATGAGTCCGACGCCTATCAGCGCGATGGCTACGAGAGACTCGACCTGCTCGTCAGTCGCGGTGGACCCTAGAACCACGACGCCGCTTCCTCCTCCTCCGGGTAGGCCGCCGGTTCTGAAGGTAAAGCTCCCGCTTCCAGTGAAGTTTCCAAAGGTCCGCACTCCGGTGAACGTGTTCGTGATCGACCCCGTAAACGAAGAGGTCGGACTAGCGAGGCTGAGTCTAGCTAGAGGATCAGCGTAGACCAACAGGGCGACGCCGGCGACCACAAGCGCTAGGCTCAGAGCCATGGCCATTCGATTCAAGTTCATGTCGACAACCTCAAGGTTGGTATTTAGTGGATTTCCGAGATGATTCCGTAATCCTTCGTCAATCGTTCCCTGATTCCTCGAAGGGCCCTCGGACCCTCGCCTCGCGGCTCGGGCTTCGAATTGCTTTATTTACCTGACTCTAGTCGTCTGCCGAGCCATGGGAAGGCGTGCGGCTATGAACGCCAAGAAGAGGAACCAGCGCATCTTGTACGGGTCGGTCGTCGTGACTGTGGTTGCCTTGATACTCGTCTTCTATCTGATCTACTCTGTTGCTTCTGCGGACCCGGGCGCCAGCTACATCGGGAAGCCGGTCGGGACCACACTGGAGAACCAAGTCACGGGAGTGAACTACTCGACACTTGCATCGGTGGGCGAGCCCTCGGGGGTAACGCCTCCGAACAAGCTGTCCGGGCCTCTCCTGACCTCGAACGGCGTCCCGGAGGTCGTGTATGTCGGAGGCGAGTTCTGCCCCTACTGCGCCGCCGAGCGCTGGTCCATCATCGTGGCTCTCTCGCAGTTCGGTCAGTTCGGCGGCTTGCAGCTGATGCAGTCCTCTTCAACAGACGTGAACCCAAACACGCCGACGTTCGACTTCGCGGGGCCTAACTTCACTTACACTAGCAAGTTCCTCACTTTCGTGCCTGTGGAAGAGTACAACAGGGCCGAGGGAACGAGGCAGAACCTGACCACCCAGGAGTCGAGCCTCGTGGATTCGTACGACGTCTGTCCCAGCACCAAGACGAGCGGAGGGATCCCGTTCATAGACATCGCCAACCTCTACGCGGTGTCCTGCGGCGCGCAGGTGAACTATGTCTGTCCCGGCTCCATCTGCATCTCCGGCGAGAACTGGACCCAGATCGCTTCCCAGCTGAACACTCCAGGGAGCGAGAACACGCCTGCCAGCCAGTTCGCAATGGTCGCTGAAGGTGCCGCAAACACTCTGATTGCGGCTATCTGCAACGCAGACGCGCAGGTGGGCCTGAGTCCCCCGGTGTGCTCCCAGTCCTTCGCGAGCGTGCCTCTGGCGAACGTCAGCCCGGTCCCCAGCAGCGCCCCGGAGACGTCTTTGATGGTGGCTCCCGCCCTCTTGGAATCGAAATGGACCGCCTAAGCAAGCTCTTCGTGGCGATCGCGGCCGTCGGTATCCCGGACGCCATCTACCACGCCTACGACGAGATAACTCACTACTCCGGACCAGGAAGCAAGCTCTGCGACATCAGCAACTTCTGGAGCTGCAAGAATGTCTTCAACAGCGGGTACACCAAGTTTCCGCCCGGCCAGTACGGACTCTCCATGTGGGTCTACGGCATCATCTGGTTTCCGCTGATCCTTGTCCTCGGTCTTTGGTTCGCAAGAAAGAGCGGGACCATCAACGGAGCCTTGTTCCTTCCTATTTTGATGGTCGGAAACATATTCACTCTGTACCTGTGGTATCTCGAGCTGGGGGTCATCCACGCGGTCTGCACCGTGTGCGTCAGCATGTACCTTCTGAACTACGCAATGACGGTCATCGCCGCGTGGGCACTGCTCAGGGCGTGATCGGCGTGGTCAGAGTCTGAGCGGGATAACGGACGAGTTCATGCAAAGCGAGCTCAGAAAGCTCAAGCGATACACACTCGTCGTCTTCCATGACACGGAGGAGGCAGGGAGACCGGGAGCGGACAAGATAATCTGGGAGCACGGAAGGAGGGGGTTCGGTCTCAAAAGCGAGGGCGTGTTGGAGATAGTCTGCCCAGTCGAAGGAGACTCGAGCGCAGTCTCGGGAATATGGATATTCTCGACCGACCTCGAGAAGACACGGGAGATAATGGAGGGAGACCCGGCCGTGAGGGCCGGCGTCCTGAAGTACGACCTGCACACCGTCCGGGGCTTTCCCGGAGACTCCCTCTAGGACTGAATCTGAGCCAAAGCTCAGGAGATGAACACTGCGCCGGCCACGACCGACGTCCACACGTTCTTGTCTCCGATCGCCGACTGAGTGACGTTCGTAGTCTTGATTATCCTCCCCGAGGACTTGAAGTTCTGCTCGCGCTCGTCCCAGTCTGCGTTGATGTCGAAGGGGATCCCCATGGTGGTCGCGAGCATGGTCGCGGCCAAGTCTTCGGCATACTCTCCCGCCGCGTCTTCCGTCTGTCCGAACGAGTGGTGCTCTGAGAGATAGCCGTACTCGGCGGGGTTCGATGGTATTGCCACTCCTATAGACGACGCAACGAGCCTGTGAGCCTCGTTCGTCGAGTTTCTTGCCAAGACGAGGAACACGATCTCTCCAGGCTTGAGCATTTCCGCTCCCTGCTCCTTCGAAATCTGCTTGCACCCTGGGGGGACGATGCTCGACACGGTCACGAGGTTGAACTTGTTGATCCCTGCATCGCCGAGTGCCAGCTCGAACGAAGACAGGTTCTCCCTGTGCTTTCCGACACCCTTGGTCAGGAAGAAGAACCGCGGAACTTGGCCCATCTCCAGTCTTCAGCTCCGCGTGTCCGACATCATCTGCAAGTCCGAACCACGCATATTTATGCTGCAGACCAGCTTTCAAGGTTCAGAGGGCGGTTCCCGGCATGGCGACGAGACTCGGCGACCTCCGGTCGACGACCGTCGAGCATCAGACTCGGCCCAACTATAAATACTGAAAAAACGGGACCAGGCAAAGTGCGGTTCTCAGAGAGACGTGGAGTCAGCACCGTCGTCGTCATCGTTGTCGTCGTGGTGATAATCGCAGCTGGCGCAGGGGCCTATGTCCTGTTCGCGACCTCGAGTTCGCCCAAGACCACGACAACGTCCTCGAGTAGCAGCAAGTCGACGGAAACCACCTCGTCCCCCGCATCGTCTTCCAGTCACAGCTCGAGTACGGCGGCGTCCTCGAGCACGTCACAGTCCTCAAGCACGTCGCAAGCCACGTCGGTCACCTCTTCGCAAACCTCGACGAGCAACATCTACGAGAGTCTGGAGTTCGAGTGCATCACTTCGACCGTGACCTCTACGATTCCGCAGACCACGTCCACCGAAGTATACGAAGTCTCAGCCACCACCGAAACCCTGACGGCTACCACCTACACGATCACGGCCACGACGTACACCATCACTCAGACCACGTTCGCCTGCTACACGATCTCCGCCCAAACGATAACCGAGTCAGCGGCGACTTACACGGTCAGCGCGGCAACCTACACCGAGTCGGGCTTCACTTACACTATCGGCACGACGACCATACCAGCCCAGACAACCACATACACTACCACGATACTCACCACGACGGAAGGCTAGCTAGGGCTCACGAGCGACCCGCTCGGGACGCCGAGTCTGACACTTGACAGAAAGATGTTAATTCGTTCCGATGTGGTCGGCGCGCGATGCCCTTATTATCACTCTACCACCACCCTCGAAG